>JAFGQJ010000289.1 GCA_016935715.1 Spirochaetales bacterium | reverse complement strand
GGCATATCGGGCATCTCGGAGACGGCCAGGTTGGCCTCCACTTGATCGACGTTGCGCATGCCGGGGATCGAAACGCTCACAGCGGGATGGGCCAGCTGGAACTTCAAGGCGGCCTGGGGAAGAGTGTACGCGCTTCCCGACAGATCCTCCTGGATTTTCCTGACTTCCCGAACGGTGCGGATGAGCCGATCCCCCATGAAGTAGTTGTTTCGAAAATCTCCCTCTTCGAAGCGGGTCTTCTCGGTCAGCTTGCCGGTCAGGGCGCTCTCGTCGAAGGGCATGCGGGCGATCACACCGACGTTGTTTTCCGCCGCCACCGGCAGGAGCTCCGCCGCCGGCTCCTGCTCGAAGATGTTGTAGATCACCTCCACCGCGTCCAGCCAGCCCTCCTTCACCAGGGCGACGAGGGCGTTCTGATCGTGTTCCGGTGTCGAGATCCCGAAGTAGCGTATCTTGCCCTCCCTCTGCAAAGCTTTGAGGATTTCCAGGGGCTTGGGGTTCCTGTTCCAGGCGCGGGTCCAGGAGTGCAGCAGCAACACGTCCAGGCGGTCCGTGCCCAGGTTTTTCAGCCGCTCTTCGACATTTTCCCGCAGGTACCTCTCCGAATAGCGCTCCTCCCAGCGGCAGTAGGGGGAGGGGGGCCAGGGACCGGCGGCCGGCGGTGTCTTGGTCGTGACGATCACCCGATCCCGATCCCGCCGTTTCTTCAAAACCCTGCCGATGATCCGTTCGCTCCGACCGTCTCCGTAACCGGCCGCCGTGTCGATGAAGTTGACTCCCATATCCAGAGCCCTGTGCAGAGCGGCCAGGGAATCCTCTTCCTTCTGCGTCCCCCAGGATCCGCCTATTGCCCAGGCACCGAAGCCGATTTCGGACACTTTTAAATTTGTTCTTCCCAGCGTTCTCTGTTTCATGATCGAACTCCTTGCAAGTCCTCTTCAGAAATTATGAAGACCGCGGTAAAAGGGCAAATTTTATTCACGTTGCCGGCCCGCCGCGATCCTGTAGATCTCATCGACCGCCTTTTTCCCCAGAGCAGGAGGGGAGTGCTGCTCGAGGATCCGTCCTGCCCGCTCATGGGCGCGATCGGACAGGCTCCTGCTTCCCCCTTTTGCCCAGCTGTCGTAATTGTTGTGATCCATCAGCTCTGCAAACCAGAACTCCTCCCGAAAATGCCTCAGGGTGTGATCGTGGGTCAGGTAGTTGCCCGACGGACCGACCTCTTCTATCACCTCGAGGGCCAGGTGCTCGGCGCTGAAATCCACCCCGCGGCCGAAGCGCTTGACGAAGCTGACCACCTCGTCACAGATCACCACGCTTTCCAGGGATCCGGTCATGCCCATCTCCAGGTAGCCCATGTCGTGGATGAGATTGTTGCCGATCAGGTACTCGTTGAAGATCGTCATCCCGATCTCCACCCCCGCCTGCTGATCCAGGATCTTCGCGTCTCCGGCACCGGCCTTGGCGAAGGTGGGCACCCCGTAGTACAGGGCCATCTCCTTGTTCATGATCGAGGCCAGGAGGACCTCCGGCGTCATGTAGGGAGAGGTCATGGTGTGCATATCCAGGAATACGACCGAGGTGTCCACGATCAGAGGTGCACCCGGGGATTTCAGCTGATGGATCGCCAGGCCGCTGAGCATGCGGGCGTTTCCCTGGACGAAGCTGCCGGCCAGGGTTGCCGGAGCGGTGGAACCCCCGATGTCCACCGAATGGTACTCCACGGGAATGCGCTTCTCCGCGCAGAACAGCACCTTTTGGAGGGAGTCCGCCGGATGAACGAACGGGGCGATGGCCATGGCGTAGTGGATCAGAAAGGGCCGGTGCTGCAGCCGCTCCGCGTCTCCGGAGGCCACCGCGGCCATCCGGTAGATGTCCCGCAGACCGTCCAGGCTCCAGGCGGTGAACATGATCGGCTTGCTGGAGTTCTCCATCATGGCGGCGAAGTGGTAGCGGTCGGTGCGCTGTACCGGGCAGTCGCTTGCCAGTCCCAGGCTCATGATGAAGTCCACGTTGTCCAGTCCGTCGGCCAGCCGGGCCGCCCGTTTCACATCTTCCAGCACGGCGGGGCGTCGTTTGCCGCTTTCGAAATCGATCACGTTCGGAGTGTCGGAGCCGGTGCCGAAGTAAGCCTTGCGTTCCTGCAGGCTCATGGCCGGCATCCCCGCCCGATCGAAGATTTCGACGCACTGGGGCACGGTCTGCAAGACCTGATGCACGACCCGTTCGGGGATGAACACCCGCTTCCCCTCTACGGTGCAGCCCGCCTGTTCCAGCAGCAGCCGGGCCTGCGGTTCATGCACGACGACACCGTTTCGCTGCAGGAGACGGAGGCTGGAGCGGTGGATCTCCTCTTTCTGGGCCTGTTCCAGGAGGCTCACCCGCGGCTGCGCGCGGAGGAAAAAATCGTTCTTCATCGTGATTTCCTTTTTACTGATCTCCTCTCAGCTGGTTTCCTTGCGCGTTCCCCCAAGATCGGTGAATTCCGACCACGCGTAGCGAACGTCGGTATCCACGCGGTCGAGCACAAGGTCGTCGTAGTAGTTCGAGTTTCCGGGTTTGGATTGCCGGTGAGTG
>JAFGQJ010000046.1 GCA_016935715.1 Spirochaetales bacterium | reverse complement strand
TCGTCGTCGGTGATGAACACCCGCTTCACGTACAGCTTGACCCCGGGTTTGTAGTTGACGAAGAACAGGTCGAAGGGTGCCTTCCTGGGGATGTAGAACAAGGTCGTGTATTCGAGCGCACCCTCCGCCTTGGTGTGTACGAAGTGCAGGGGGTCCTCCGTGTCGTGGCTGATCGTTCTGTAGAACTCGTTGTAGTCCTCGTCCTTGAGCTCGCTCTTGGGCCGCCTCCACAGAGCCGAGGCGCTGTTGACCTGCTCGACCTTCTGCTCCCGTTTCTCCTTCTTCTTCTCCCCCTCTCCCGTGCTGGTAACCTCCTCGAAGTGCAGGTAGATGGGAAACGGTATGTGATTGGAGTATTTCTTCACGATCGATTCGATCTGCCAGCGGTTGGCGTACTCCTTGCCTCGGTCGGAGAGAAAGAGCTTGACCGTGGTCCCGTTGCGCTCGGCAGTCGTCTCCTCGACTGTAAAAGATCCCTTGCCGTCGCTGATCCATTTGTGGGCCGCCTCTTCCCCGGCTTTTCTGCTGATCACTTCGACGCTGTCGGCCACCATGAACGCCGAGTAGAATCCGACGCCGAACTGGCCGATCAGATTGGTGTCCTCCAGCTTTTGATCTCCCAGGGATTCCACGAACTGGCGCGTCCCGGAGTTGGCGATTGTCCCCAGGTTTTTGGCCAGCTCCTCCCCGTTCATCCCGATGCCGGTGTCGGCAACGGTCAGCCAGCTCTTGTCCTTCTGGTCGAAGGCGATGTCTATGCGGGGAACGAAGGCGAAACCCTTGAAATTGTCGTCGGTCAGGGTGAGGTATTTCAAACGATCGATCGCATCGGAGGCGTTGGAGATCAATTCTCTCAGGAAAACCTCCGGGTGGGAGTACAGAGAGTGGGTGATGAGGTGCAGCAGGCGGCCGACCTCGGTTTTGAATTTTTGTTTTGACATGGTGCTTGGCTCCTCTTGCTGTTTGAATGTTGTATATATATCGAGATTTCTGTCTCAAAAATACTAAAAAATGCCTGATCGATCAAACCCGAGCGGCTGGGGACCGGGTTGCTGCTGCGGGCGCACTTGACAGCGGCTGCGGGACAGGCGTATTTTCGGTTCGTGAAGATAACCGAACTGATGAACGAATACGACCTGGAGATAGACGATGTGCGCTGGTACCTGGCCGGCCTGCAGGCGGATCGGCTGCTCTCCTATCGGGAGAAGCGGCGGGAGCTCCTCCGCCTGATCTGGTCCGGCTCGCTGGAGGGCGACCTCTACGACATGGAGGAGCGCTTCCTGGGGGAGCTTCAGAACCGGCTGGATCAGGGTACCCGGGACGAAGTCCAGGTGCGAACGACCCTCAAAGAGATCGCGAACTGCAGGGAACGACGGTATACCCGGCAGGAATGATTAAATATTTATACAATAAAATAGCATAAATATACTTGACTGATCTCCTCCTCTGCGCTACGCTGATCCATCAAGCATGGATCGGCCTGGTAGCGGTGGCTGCCGACGAACGGTCGCAGCAGGAGGTGGATATGAACACAGCGCTGAGCTCGAAGCTGCTGGAACGCATAGGGACTGTTGCGGTTCCGCAGATACGGAAATGTGCCGTCGCCTATTCCGGGGGTCTGGATTCCACCCTGGGGATCGAGCTGCTGCGGCGGGTGTACCGGGTCGGGTCCATCATCCCCATCACTGTCGACGTGGGGCAGGGCAGGCAGGAGATCGGGCTGTCGGAGAGCCGCTGTGCCGCGCTTCGGATCCGGCCCCTGATCGTCGACGCCCGGGAGCAGTTCGGCCGGGAGTGGCTGGGGCCGGCCATTCGTGCCAACGGCAGCTACTGGGGATACCCGGTGTCCACCTCCATGACCCGGCAGCTGATCGCCCGGGCGGTGGCCCGCAAGGCAGTGGAGCTGGGCTGTGACGCCGTACTGGAGGGTTCCACCGGCCGGGGCAATGACCAGTACCGGATGCACAATGTATTCAAGATGTTCGCTCCCCAGCTGCAGATCCTGGTCCCCGTTAGGGACTTCGACCTGAGCCGTTCGGAGGAGCTCGAGCTCTGCCGGATGTGGGGGGTCCCCGTTGAGGAGATCATCAGCGGGGGAGACGACAAGACCCTCTGGTGCCGCTCGATCGCCTCGGGTGCGATTGCCCTGAACCAGGAGATCCCGGCTTCGATCTGGATGTGGCACGTGCCCCCGGAACGGGCTGCGGACCGGCCGGAGATCGTTTCTATGACATTCGAGCAGGGACTGCCCACAGCACTGGACGGCGAGCCTTTGGATCTGATCACCCTGATCGACCGATTGAACCATCGGGCGGGCGCCTGCGGACTGGGCCGGATCGACATCTTCGAAGACGGCATCATGGGCCTGAAGAGCCGGGAGATCTACGAGGCGCCGGCGGCGGAGGTTATCCTCAGGGTCAAGGCGGATCTGGAGGGCCAATGCCTGACCAAGGAGGAGCGGGAGTTCAAGCGCCTGGTCGACAACCGCTGGGCCTCCATGGTATACCACGGTGAGTGGTTTCACCCTCTCAAGGAGCAGCTCGACGCCTTTATCGAGTGCAGCCAGAAACAGGTCAACGGCACGGTGAAGGTGAAACTCTACAAGGGGAACCTGGAGATCATGGAAAGGCAGCGCTCCTCCTCCTCCCTGTTCTTCCCGGAGATCCGCTCGATCGAGGGGAGCGGGTTCGACCAGAGGTGGTGCGCCGACGCGGCCAGAATCAGGGGTCTGCCCTTCGAGGTTTTGGCGCTGCGGGCCTCCAGGCTCCGCAGGGAAAAGGAGACGATTTGAGCAAGCTCTGGGACAAGGGGTACACGCTGAACGAGTTGATCGAGGCGTTCACCGTTGGGGATGATCCGCTGCTGGACCGGCGCCTGGTGGCCGCCGACTGCGTGGCCAGCCTGGCCCATGCCGGGATGCTGGCAAGGATCGACATTTTGAAGCCCCGGGAATACCAGGCGCTGAGGAAGGAGCTGCGGGAGATCATCCGGCTGAGCCGCGAGGGGCGTTTTGCGATCCGCAGGGAGGAGGAAGACTGCCACACCGCGATCGAAAACCGCCTGGTCGAGACCGCGGGAGAGGCGGGCAAGAAGATCCACACGGGGCGCTCGAGAAACGACCAGATCATCGCGGCTCTGCGGCTGTACACCCGGTCGTACCTGCACGAGTTCCAGGCTGCGGTGCTGGATCTGGTGCAGGTCCTGCTCGATTTCGCGGAGCGTTACGGGGATCTGCCCATGCCCGGGCGTACCCACCTGCAGGTGGCCATGCCCTCTTCGATCGGTCTGTGGACCGGCGCCTGGGTGGAGGAGCTGCTGGATGACCTGAGACTGGTCGATACCGCCTACGCCCTCAACAACAGCTGCCCGCTGGGTTCGGCGGCCAGCTACGGCGTCCCCCTGCCCCTGGACCGCCGGATGGTGGCCGAATCGCTCGCCTTCGAGCGCCTCCAGAACAATGTACTGTACGTGAACAACAGCCGCGGCAAATTCGAAGCGATCGTTCTCGATGCGGTCGAACAGGTGATGTTGACGCTGAGCAAGCTTGCCCAGGACCTGATCCTCTTCTCATTGCCGGAGTTCGGCTATTTCCGCCTTCCCGACGAGCTGTTCGCCGGCAGCAGCATCATGCCCCAGAAGAAGAATCCCTGCATGCTCGAGCTCCTGCGGGCCAAGAGCGCCACGGTGGGCAGCTGCAGCGCCCAGGTGAAGAGCATCATCCGGGCCCTGCCCTCGGGGTACAACCGGGACTTCCAGGAAACCAAGGCTCCCTTCATGCGCGGCCTGGACCTGTCTCTGGCGGGAGTCCGGGTAATGGGCCTGGTGGTCGAGAAGCTCGAGCCCGACGGGGAGCGACTGCGGCAGGGATTCACCGCGGACATCTACGCCACGGACCGGGCCCTGGAGCTTGCAGCACAGGGAATGCCGTTCCGGGACGCCTACCGTGTCGTGGGGACCGATCTGGGGGCGCTGGAGGGGGGGGATCCGGACCAGGCGATCCGCAGGCGCACCTACCCCGGGACGACGGGCAACCTGGGACTGGATGAGGCGGTGAAGCAGGTACGGCAGCGGCGGAAGCTGCTGGCATCTCAAAAACAGGCAGTAGATCAGAAAATCGAAGCCCTGGCGGGATTCCCCGTCTGCCTTCACACCGGAGGGGGAGCGGGATTATGAAAAATCGACAGATCGTCCGCGCTGCATGGCTAGCCTCGCTGGTGCAGATCCTGCCGTGCCTTCTTTTCCTGGCCCTGCTGGGATCCTGCCGTGCGATTGCGCCTTCGCGCACCGCGCCCTCTGCCGCGGCGCCACCGGCGGTCGAAAGGGTAGAGCCCGAAGGGATTCTGGCCGCCGCGGCGGCGGGGGATCTGGATCGGGTACGCGCATTGCTGGAGCGCCGCCCGGGCCTGCTGGAAGAGCAGGATGCCGGCGGCTGGGACGCGCTGAGCTACGCGGCGTGGGGAGCCCACCAGCAGGTCCACGAGTATCTGCTCGAGCAGGGGGCCGAGGGGAATCTGTTCACCGAAGCGGCGCTCGGACCCTGGGAGAGCTTCCGGCGGCGGCTCGATCTCAATCCGATCGGGGTGGGCTCCCGGGACCGCAGGGAAAAGGCCACGCCCCTGATCTGGGCCGCTCGAACCGGCAACCAGGCGGGCTGCGAGGTTCTGATCTCCCGGGGTGCGGATGTTTCAGCAAGGGACCGGGAGGGCAACGGCGCGCTGCACCACGCCGTGATGATGGGCCGTCCGCAGCTGGTCGATTTCCTGCTCGTTTATGGAGCGGATATCGATGCGCCGAATGACCGGGGACGCACGGCTCTGCACCTGGCGGCCGCGGAGGGGGACTTCGAAGCCTGCCGCCTGCTGCTGGACAGGGGAGCTTCTGTGCGGGCGGCCGACGAATCGGGAAACACACCCCTTCACCTGGCCGCCGAGCGGGGTGATTTCGAGCTCTGCGAGTACCTCCTCTTTCTCGGGGCTCCGGCGGGTCTGGAGAACGCCCGGGGGCTTACCCCTCGAGAACTGGCCGAGGCTGAGGGGCATGAGCAGGTGGTCGAGCTTCTCGGCTCCCGTACGCCCTAGACCGCCGATCCCCGCCCTGAAAATGTTTTTTTGTTGACCTCGCCGGAAGGCGCATACTATAATTCCGGGTACATCCGATACGCTGAAGGAGCCGATTTGACCATGATAGCGAACAGCAAATTCCTGGCGGTGTTCTCGTTCCTCCTGGTGTGCGCCGCCGCCGCATTCTCCCTCCCCCATGTGGCGGTGCTGGACACGATCCTGGCTTCGGGGATGGATCCGACCGTATCCGTCCCGGTCACGGACAAGATCATCGAGGAGCTGGTGAACTCGGGAAAATACGTGGTCATCGACCGGGCGAACGTGGAGCAGGTCCTGAGAGAGAAGGAGTTCCAGCTGTCGTCGGGAATCGTGCGGAACGAAGAGGTCCGCCAGGCCGGCGAGTACCTGGGTGCGGATTTCGTGGTCGTGGCCAACGCCTCCCGGGTGGGAAGCACCTACGTCATCTCCGCCAAGATGATCGACGTGGTTACCGGGGAAATCGACGCCCAGGCTTCCAGCGAAAAGCAGGGCAAGATAGACGTGCTGCTGGAGATCGCCCGCGCGGTGGGAAGGCAGATCGCCGGAGAGCGCGTCGTGGTTGTGGAAGCCGGGGACAAGGCCGAGGGGGAGAAGAAAGAGGTCGAGGTAGTGGTCGAAAAGCCGGCCGCCCAGGGCGACTCGCTGACCGTGGCCCAGCTGCAGGAGCTGATCCGCCAGCGAACGCACATAAAGAAAGGCGGCGCCTCCCAGATGCTTCCCCTGGTCACTCAGATAAGCGAGCAGCAGAAGATGATGCTGTACACCAGCAACCGCAAGGACAATGCGGTCACGGGACTGCTGCTCAATCTGCTGGTTACCAGCCTGGGCAGCTGGGTCCAGGGAGACGTCTA
>JAFGQJ010000288.1 GCA_016935715.1 Spirochaetales bacterium | reverse complement strand
TCAAGGCGTGTCCACCGGAGTGCCCTACTGCGAGAAGTACATCTTCCTGACAGATGGGCAATGCCTGTCTCTGCACATGCACTGGTCGAAAACGGAGGACATCATCAACAGGGCCGGCGGTGTGCTGGCCATCGAGCTGTACAACTCGACGGAGGATGAGGAGGTGGACAGGAGCTCTCCTGTCACCGTCGTGTGCGACGGCCTGCAGCGGCAGGTCGAAGCGGGTGAACCCTTCGACCTGCTGCCGGGAGAAAGCATCACCCTGGTGCCCAGGCTCTACCATCGTTTCTGGGCCAAGAAGGGCGAGGGGTGTCTGATCTGCGGCGAGGTGTCCAGCGTCAATGACGACAACACCGACAATCGCTTCGCCGAGCAGTCCAGCCGTTTTTCCGATATCGTCGAGGATGAGGAACCCCGTTGGCTGTTGTGCAACGAATACCCGCAGAGGCTCTATGGGAGCGCCTGACTTATGAAGTGGAGCCGGGAGCAGTACTTGGAGCTCCTGACCTTCGGGAAGGTCGAACGGCAGATGTTCGTCGAGCTGTTCGGTCCGCTCGTCGGTCTGGAGGGGGAGTGGCTTGCCCAGGGAGCCTCCCGGGAAGAGCTGGAGCTGGTCGCCTTCGACTGGGATTACGTGCCGCTGATCCCCTGTGGAGAAAACACCAGCTACATGAGTGAGCGAAAGCCCGTCGTGCTTGAGGAAAAGCCCGACTACGTCATTACCCTGGATGGGCTGGGACGCAGGATGAAGCTGTTCAAGAACGTGGCCACCGATCCGCTCCCGCTCGACTTCCCGGTGCGCAGCTTCGATGACTGGCTGGCCTTGAAACCGCTGTTCGAATACAGGGAGGAGCGGATCGACACGCAGATGTTGGAGGCGGCCAGGCGGGCGCAGAGCAGAGGCGGGTTGACCGTGGCCGAGATTCCGGGCGGTTTCGATATGCCCCGCCAGCTGATGGGGATCGAGAATCTCTGTATCGCCTATTATGACGATCCGCAGCTCGTCCACGACATCCTCGACACCATAGGGGATACGTCGACGAAAGTGCTCGAGAGGCTCTCCAGGCAGATCACCGTCGATCTTCTCAGCGTACACGAAGACCTGGCCGGAAAATCCGGGCCCGTCGTGGGTCCCGCTCAAGTCGAGCAGTTCATCAAGCCGTACTATCTGCGCAACTGGGAGATCCTCGAGTCCAGGGGAACACGGCTGTTCTGCCAGGACAGCGATGGGGATGTCGGGCCCGTTGTCGAGAGCTTTCTGGAAGCCGGAGTGAACGTCATGCATCCCATGGAGCCGGCCGCCGGAATGGATGTGGTGGAGGTCCGGAAGAAGTACGGGAAGCGGCTGGCCCTGCAGGGGGGCATAGACAAACACGTGCTGCGCCAGTCCAAAGAGGAGATCCGCAGGGAGCTGGAATACAAGATGCAGCCTCTCATGCAGGAGGGGGGGATGGTCTTCGGACTGGATCACCGGATTCCCAACGGGACGCCCCTGGAGAACTACCGCTACTACGTGGATCTGGGCCGGGAGCTGCTCGGCCTTCCGCCGCGTAGCGCCGAACGAAAGGGCTGGGCCAGGATGGGCTCGGTGACGGACAGGTTCGCACTGCAGCTCTGAGGCGGCGGAGAACGCCCATCAATCGGAAGGCCCCTCGGATCGCCGGCTGCGGCCTCCCGCGTAGTGACAAAGTTCCCGGTTGTCATCATAATGAGCCGCATGAAAGTACTGATCTCCGACAAGACTGATCCCATCTGTGCCCGAACGCTGCGCGCGTTCTCCGGCATAGATGTGGAGGAAAAACCGGGCATGAGTCCCGAGCAGCTGCTGGCGGAAATCCCGGCCTACGAGGCTCTGGTGGTCCGCTCGGCCACCAAAGTGACCGCCCCGGTCATAGCGGCGGGAGTGAAGCTCAAGGCGATCGGGCGCGCAGGCGCCGGGGTGGACAACATCGACATACCCGCGGCCACAGAGAGGGGGATCGTGGTGATGAACACCCCCGGAGGAAACGCAAACGCCGTGGCCGAGCTGGCCGTGGGCATGATGTTCGCCCTGGCCCGTAAAATCGTCCCCACCGTCGAAGGCATGAAGGCGCAGCGCTGGGAGAAGAAGGCCTACAAGGGCGCAGAGCTCGCAGGGAAGACTCTTGGGCTGGTGGGCATCGGCCAGGTCGGCGCCCGGGTCGCCCGCAAAGCCGCGGCGCTGGATATGAAGGTGTTGGCCTGCGATCCATTCGTTTCTGCGGAAAACGCCCGGGAGATGGGAGCACAGCCGTGCGAGCTGGCTCAGCTGTACGCGGAAAGCGACTACATCAGCCTGCACCTGCCCAGGAACGAGAAGACGGCCGGGATGATCAACCGCGAGGCTTTCGCCCGGATGAAGCAGGGAGTGTATCTGATCAACTGCGCCAGGGGAGGGATCGTGGCGGAGGCGGACCTGCTCCAGGCCCTGGAGGAGGGCAGGGTGGCCGGTGCCGGCATCGACGTGTATGCACAGGAACCGCCCGAGGATTGGGCCCTGGCCGGGCATCCGGCCGTCATTGCCACCCCCCATATCGGGGCAACGACCGCAGAGGCTCAGATCGTGGTAGCGGAGATGATCGGAAGGCAGATCGGGCAATATCTGAGCGAAGGGAAGATTCTCAACGCGGTCAATCAGCCCTAGCTGCGGCGGTGCCGCCGGCCGCGGCCGCCGGATGCGGTACGGTAGCCTCCTGAGCAATTATGCTGTATATTTAAGCCAGGGAAGCTCAGTAGATCATGGCTGGAGACCTTACACACATCCTGGAATCCTGGGAATTCGATCCTGACAATCAGGTGCGCATCATCCGTGCCGAAGACGGCAGGGAGGTGCTGCAGATCCGGCAGCCGCTGGGAATCGAACAGTACGAATTGGACGGCCGGCCCGACGGTAAAACCATGGAAGGCAGGGAGTGTTACCTCGATGTTCTCCAGGACAAGCTCCAGGAGCACATTCAGGCCGGCGGGAGCGACGAGGGTTTCCAGATCTCCCGCGATCAGTTCCGGGTGCTTCAGAACGAGGGCGTCATCTACTACTATCGCTACCTGATCCTGTTTCAGATCGGGGATTTCGAACGGACCGTCCGGGACACGGAGCACAACCTGCAGATATGCGACCTGGTGGGCAAGTACGCGGAGAGTGAAGAGGACAAGAACGAGATCCTCCAGTATCGTCCCTACATCCTGCGCATGTACGCCATAGCCAAGGCCATGATTTCCCTGCACCAGCAGCTTAAAGCGGCGGCCAAGGAGATCCTGGAATCTGCGATCGAGGAGATCGAGAACATGCCGAACATCGACACCCCGGCGTTTCAATTCGAACGGATACGATCGCTGAAGTATCTCCGTTCGACCCTCACGCAGGTGTTGGAGCAGAAGAGCTCCCCCCTCGATCAGCTGAAGCAGCAGCTGGACAGCGCCGTGGAAGAGGAGAATTACGAGCTGGCCGCGGAACTACGCGATAGAATCCGAACTCTTAAGAAAGAGTTCGAGCTCTAAGGCACCCATTCCATACTCCCCGGAGAGGACCTTGTTGTTTCGAAGGAAGAAGATCGCGGATCCGGGAAGTTTCCTGCAGGACACGTGGCACACGGATTTCCGCTGGTTCGAGAAGAAGCGCTTTCCCAGTGAACGTGAGCAGGATTTTTACTCCAGAATCCGCAGGCGGCGCCTGCAGCTGACGATCAACAAATCGAGCTGTTTTGCCTGGGTGCTCGCTCCCTTCCAGTATACGGATCTCATGATCCAGGGCAGGCTGCACATCGATAGGGACAACGGCCACAGCTCGGCGGGGTTCGTTTTTCGCTACAACAACGAGGAGAACTTCTATTATTTCCTGCTCTCGGATCGCAAGACTTTCCGCTTCGACGTGGTATTCAACAAGAATCCGATTCATCTGATCGAATGGACTCCGGTTCCCGCGGCGGTGGAAGAGACGACAGAGCTGCGGATCATCGTCAGGGATAATACCTTCTCGTTCTTTCTTGGAGAGGAGTGGCTGGCGGAGGTGAGCGACGATACGCTGAAGAGCGGATTCGTCGGCTTTGCCGCCCAGAACTACGAAGAGAAGAAACAGGGGGTCTTCTATCTGGACAGCCTCAGGATCGAAGCCCGCCCCGTGCGGGTCGAGCAGGAGCACCTGCGCTGGACCCGCTACGTTCCGGTTTCACCACAGTCGCGTATCGCCCTGGCCCGTACATACGTGGATATGGGCAAGAGCTCGGAGGCCGCGGTTCAGCTGACCGCCGCCGCAAAGCGCCTCCCCGACTCCGCGGAGGTTCACCTGCTGCTGGCCCGGGCTTACACCCAGCTCAAGGCGTATGCTGAAAGCCTCGCCTGCCTGGATCGGGTTCTCCAGATCGAGCCCGACAATGATCAAATCCGGCTCGAAAAGGCGGATCTGCTGTTCCTGCACGGGGATTTCCTGGGCGGCAGGGATTACATCGAGTCGATCTTGCCGCGCTACGGGGAGGACACGCAGCTGCGCAATCTGCTGGCTCGATGCGAGTACAATCTCGGCAACTGGGAAAAGGCTGCGTTTCAGTATCGGAAGGCCATCGACCTGGATCCCGGGAACGCGGTCTATCGGGTCAACCTGGCCCGCTGCCTGGAGCGCTGCGGGGATGAGCAAAGCGCAGTGAAGCTCTACCTGGAGGCTGCCAGGGATTTGTTTCGGCAGGAGCTGTACGACGAGCTGTCCCTGGTGATGGCGCGCCTGGGGGATCTTGTCCCGCCGGATTCCGATCAGGCCTGTGAGCTGAAGTCTCTGGAAGGCAAGATGCTCTTTCACGAGGGCAAGAAGCATCAGGCTGAAAATCTGTTCGCCGAGGTGCTCGGCTCGGGATACGCCGACAGCGGGGTCCATTATCTTTACGGCCTCCTGCTCATCGAGAGGCAGGACAGAGCGGCCGCCCAGGAGCATCTGGTCAAGGCAACGGAGATCGATCCGGAGTATTCCCTCTACTGGTTTCGCCTGGCTGAGAACCGATTCATCCTGGGTGAAGATCCGTGGCAGGCCTTGGACAGGGCCTTTGACCTGGACCGCGAAGATCCATGGATCAACAACCTCCGCGGGCAGGTGCTGCTCAAGGAACGACGCTACGACGAGGCCCTTCCCTGCTTTCAGAAAGCCCTGGCGGCCGCGCCTGATGCGGCGGGCATCTACGGCAATTGCGCGGAGTGTCTGATGAGGCTGGACCGGGGTGAGGAAGCCCTGGAGCTGCTCACCAGGGGAGTCGGCAAGGCGGAAGCGGAGCAGCAGGAGCTGGCTTCTCTGTACAACCAGAGGGGGAACTGTCTGGTGGAGCTCGGGAGATGCGCAGCGGCGATTCGGGATTACGAGAAAGCCCTGGAGCTGGCTCCCGACAGCCGGGACTACATGCAGAACTG
>JAFGQJ010000287.1 GCA_016935715.1 Spirochaetales bacterium | reverse complement strand
TTGAGGGCTCCCGGCCGCACTCGATCGAAGCGCCCATCCGGCCCGGTACAGACCACGGTCCCAATAAATAAAGCTGCAAATGTCGTGCCACCCGGATAAAGGCGGCGGGCCGGCTCACGGGAACTGTCCTAGAGCCTTTGGCTCCATAGAGTTACGGGAGTCCGCGGGCAGGCGGACATCCTCATCGGGAATGCGTATCGAAGCGGATACCATTGCATTTTGCAAATCCGGGCCGCAACCCGAGGACGGTCGCTCCCTGTGCAGTCAGACTCTCCGGCTGCGGCCGTCGTGCTCCGGCACATCCAGCTGCATTGCCTTGATCTTTCGATACAATGTGCTTGCATTGATGCCCAGATCCCGCGCCGCTTTGCCGCGGCTGCCGCCATGTCGGCGCAGCGTTTCGCAGATGAGGTGTTTCTCCATCTCACTGATGGAGGCGGGCCGGAACCGATCAGCCCCGATCGATCCAAAAGGGCGCAGCTCCGGCGGCAGGTGATGCAGGTCGATCAGCCCGCCCCGGCACAGGACGAAAGCCTGTTCGATGATGTTTTCCAGCTCCCGGACGTTTCCCGGATAGTCGTATTCCATCAACCTGGCCATGACCTCGCTCGACACCCCGGCGATGTCTTTGCCCTGCAGGCGTGTGAATTTGGCGACCAGGTGGTCGATCAGGAGGGGAATATCCTCACGGCGCTGGCGAAGCTCTGGGAGCCGGAGCTGAATGACCCGGATACGGTAGTACAGGTCATCGCGAAATCGACCTTCCCGGACCAGCCGAACCAGGTCCTTGTTGGTAGCCGCCACCACCCGGACATCCACTTCGATCGGCTCCACCGAGCCGAGCGGCTCCACGATCCCGTCCTGAAGAACGCGGAGGAGCCGTACCTGCATGGCCGGGGAGATGTCCCCGATTTCATCGAGAAAAATCGTTCCGCCGTCTGCAAGCATAAAACGACCGGGCTTGTCATGGCGGGCATCGGTAAATGCACCGGCCTTGTGTCCGAACAGCTCGCTCTCCAGCAGCGTGTCCGGCAGCGCCGCGCAGTTGACCACGACGAATCGCCGGTTCCCCCGCGGGGACAGGTTGTGAATCGCCCGCGCGAACAGCTCTTTGCCGGTGCCGCTGGCCCCCTCGATGAGCACAGTGCTGGAGCTCTCGGCAATCTGCGGCAACAGGTCGAACAGTTTCCGCATGGCCGGGCTTCGTCCGACGATGTCCTCGAAGGTGTAGCGTTCCTGCAGCTCCTTCTGGAGTTGCTCGATTTGGCTGAGATCCTGAAAGGTTTCCACTCCGCCGATGACCTGCCCGCTCTCGTCTTCTATCAGAGCGGTGGACAGCCGAACCGGCACTCGCTTTCCCGCGTGATTGAGGATGTGGGCGGTGGCGTTTACCACGGGAGCTCCCTCGGAAAACGTACGCTTAAGCGCGCAATCCTTCCTGCACACGTCGGCCCGCAGAATCTCCGAACAGGGCCGCCCGACCGCCTCCTCTCGGCTGACCCCGGTGATTCTCTCCGCAGCACGGTTGAAGCTCGTAATCCGCCAGTCGGGATTTACCGTGAACACCCCTTCATTGATCGAATCGAGAATTGCGCCCTCCGTGCTCTTCACCAGCATGTCCGGATCCATCGCTCTTTCCTTCCTAATCGTGCATTCCGCATGCTCATTGTATCCCGTACCTGTGCATGTTGCAATGATCAAAAGTGAGGACGCTGCGTGCCCGGGCAGCCAATTTCAGCGCAGCACGTGAGTTAGTGACGAACAACTGGAAGATCGAAACAGGGCACGAGTTTTGCATGGTATCTGGTAATGCGGAAAACAGGATCCCGTTTACCAAGCCTTGAAAAGATGCGCGAAAATCTCGGATCGTTTCAATGCTCGTGGCACGACCGCTGCGTCGCCTGCGGCCGTAAAAACAACGGCGGTCTGGGACTTCGGTTCGACGTGAACGCCGCGGGCGAGGTGGAGGCTACATTCGACTGCAGGGAGTGCTTTGAAGGCTATCCTCACTGCCTCCACGGCGGCTTCGTCGCGGTTCTGCTCGATGCGGCCATGACCAATTGCCTGTTCGCCCATGGTCTGGTCGGGATGACCGGAGAATTGAGCATCCGGTTTCGTCATTCGGTGGATACAGGCCGCGCTGCACGGGTGCGGGCCTGGCTCGAGCGCTCGACCCATCGGCTGCACCTCCTGCGCGCCTCCCTCGAGCAGGAGGGGGAGATCCGGGCCACGGCCTGCGGCAAATTCCTGGAAACTAATCTGGACCCGCAGCTGATGCGGACGGGAGAGTCGCATGGCTAAGATGTACTTCCCTCAATATGCCCGCGGTCGCGGCGGAGTGGAGCTCCGATGCGGGCAGACCGTCCTGCAGCACATCCGTCGGATCGGGGGTGTGGAAATCGACTCGGATTGCGGCGGCAGGGGGGACTGCGGACGGGATGTCATCCGTCTGGAAAGAGGTGCGGCTTCGCTGGGCCCGGCGACCGCGGCGGAGCTGCATCTGCTCGGCAGGGACAAGCTGGAGCGCGGGCAGCGCCTGGCCTGCCAGGCGGAGGTTGCGGACACGGGGCAGGACATCCACGTCTTCATACCCAACTTCGGGAAATACACCGTGCTCTCGGAATACGCCCGGACCGAGGTCGAGCTCGATCCGTGCGTCCGGCGGCTGGGCAAACGGGTGATGCATGACAGCGGACGGGAGCTCGGTCCCTATCGTGACGGCATATACGGCCTGGCGATCGATATCGGCACGACCACGCTCGTCCTCCAGGTCGTGGATCTCGAGAATGGGGAAAATGTCGGCACCACTATGGCTTGCAAAAATCCCCAGATCGCTTACGGCAACGAGGTGATCTCCCGCATCGGCTACACCATCGACCATCCTGGAGGCTTGTCGGAGCTCCAGGAGTCGGTTGTCGAAGGGATCAATCAGTCTCTCGCCGAGTGGGAAAAACTGCTTCCGGCTGGTGATGGGATGATGGAGCGCATCTACGAGGTCGTCCTGGTCGGAAACAGCACCATGCGCGACCTGGCCTTCGGCAGAGACGTGTCCAGCCTGGGGTTGATCCCCTTCGAGGCCGGGGACACCTCCGCGATTTCCTGCCAGGCCGCGGAGATCGGCCTGCACGTACACCCGAAAGCTCGCGTGTACGGTCCTCCACTGATCGGCGGCCATGCCGGATCCGACTGCCTGGCGGACATCATCGCCACCGGGTTGTACGAGTCGGACGAGGTGGGAATGATCATCGATATCGGCACCAACGGGGAGGTGGTCATAGGAAACCGGCATAAACTGCTGACCGCCTCCTGCGCAGCCGGCGGAGCCTACGAGGGGTACCAGATCAGCTGCGGCGTCGGGGCAATCGAAGGCGCCATTACCCGATTCGAGATAGAGAACGGGCGCGGCTGCTATGCAACCCTTGGAGACAAACACCCTGTGGGCGTATGCGGGTCCGGCGTCATCGACCTGCTCGCGGAGATGCTGAACCATGGCATCATGGATCGGAGGGCGCGTATCCAAAAGGACTACTGTTTCGCCGACGGCCTGTGCATCAGCCAGGAAGACATCAACCAGCTGATCATCGCGAAGGCCGGCCTGCGCACGGATCAGGACCTTCTGATACGCTACTGCGGGCTGCAGGCCGCCGAGCTGGATCGCATCTATCTGGCCGGTGCTTTCGGGAATTTCTTGAATGTCGACAACGCCATGGCGATCGGCCTGCTGCCGCGAATCGACAAAGACCGGATCATCCGCTTCGGCAACGGAGCCCTGGCAGGCGCCAGGGTCATGCTCTGCTCGAAGGCCAGGAGGGGGGATGCGGAACGCTTGAGCCGGATCCTCACGCACCTGAAGCCCAATGAGATCGAAGGGGCGGGATTCCAGTACCTGGTGGCCGAAAACATCTATTTCGAGTGACGGATGCCGAGAACCGGGCCCTTCGACGAGCACTTCGAAGCATACGAGCAGTGGTTTTCCCGCAACCCGTGGGTCTACCGAATCGAGCTCGAAGCCGTGGTCCACTTCATTCCCGTTCTTCTGTAAAGAGGCCGCGGCTTCGAGCGGCATCCCGCCGTCGACGAGACGATACCTCCCTGAAAATATCCCCTCCCCTCCTTGACACCTGAGACGAACCGTAGTATGTTTATTATGAGCATATGCTCAAAAATTTTCCGCATCGGGAGCAGTTTTTAGTGGCACGTCCCGTCAAACCCCGCTGGATCGGCTTCGACCCACCCGGCGTGTGCTTCGTTCCACAGCCGGCGGCGGCTCCGGGACTGGAGATGATGGTGTTGACCCTCGATGAACTGGAAGCCCTGCGGCTCGCCGATCTGGAAGGTCTTGGCCAGGAGGAAGCGGCTCGGCGGATGAACGTCTCCCGGCCGACTTTCGGCAGGATCGTCGAGCAGGCCCGAAGGAAAGTGGCTGCGGCTCTGGTTCAGGAAAGGGGAATCGGCATCGAGGGAGGGGTAATCCGGTTCCATCCTCCCTACGGTCACGGCTGGGGCAGGCGCGGAGGCGGCCCTCACGGGCACGGTTACGGTGGTCACGGCGGCCGCGGCGG
>JAFGQJ010000286.1 GCA_016935715.1 Spirochaetales bacterium | reverse complement strand
CTTATCTCCCGATTGCTCTATAATCGTGATAACGAAAACAGGAGGGAAGTCGTGATTCGATTCATACTGGGAATTGTATTCGGTGTTCTGGCGCTCATCTTCGTCTTCCAGAACATGGACAATATCAGCGTCCACTTTCTGGGCTGGACCATTACCACCTCCCGGGCGGTGATCCTGTTCCTCCTTCTGGCCGCGGGATTCATCGTTGGCTGGGCGGTGGGCAGCATCGGGCGGTGGCGCAGAAGACCGAAGCGCTAGCTCTGCCGGCTGCAGGCCGCCTCAACGGCCCGTGCCGACCCGTGCCCTGGGCAGACGAGCCGTGCCCTGGGCACCGTGCAGCCGACCCGTGCCCCATGCAGGCGGTCCGCCGCCGCGGCCGCCTGCATGCGAAAGGAGCAGATCCGTGAGGCGAACACCGTCCCGAAGACACCCCGAGACCGGACTGGCCCCGGGCACCCTCGTACACGTCGGGCAGCGGCGGACGGAATCGACGAAGATCACCGTCTTCCAGTACGATGCGGCCAACGTGCAGGAGCGGGAGCTGACCGGCGTCGAGGAATGCAGGGAGTACACGAAATACGCCGGTGTGCTCTGGATCAACATCGACGGGATCCACGACATCTCCGTCGTGGAGAGTATCGGCAGGCTTTTCGACATCCACCCCCTCGTGATGGAGGATATCGCCAATACGGGGCAGCGGCCCAAGATCGAGGAGTACGACGGCTACCTGTTCGTCATCGCCAAGATGATCTACGAGGTAGCGGAGACCAAACAGCTTCGCAGCGAGCAGGTAAGCATCGTCTTGACGCCCCGGGTGGTCATCTCCTTCCAGGAGCAGGAGGGGGACGTCTTCGACCCGGTGCGGGAGCGTCTTCGCACGGCCAAGGGGATCGTCCGCCAGCGGGGAAGCGATTACCTGGCCTACTGCCTGGTCGACGCCATAGTGGACCACTACTTTCTGATCATGGAGAACCTGGAGGACAGGATTTTTCCGCTGGAGGAGCAGGTGGTCGACGATCCTCAACCCCAGGTGCTGAAGAGCATGCACCTGTTGAAGAGCGACCTGGTGTTTCTGCGCCGCTCCCTCTGGCCGCTGCGGGAGATGCTCGGCCGCCTGGACCGGGACCGGCATCCGCTGATTCGCAAAGACACCCGGCCCTTTCTCCGGGACGTCCAGGACCACACGATCCAGGTCATCGAGATGCTGGAATCCTTTCAGGAGATCGTCTCCGGTTTGATGGATGTCCATCTGACCAGCATCAGCAACCGCATGAACAACGTCATGAAGCTGCTCACCGTCATCGCCACCATCTTCATTCCCCTTACCTTCATTGCAGGAGTCTACGGGATGAATTTCAAGCACATGCCGGAGCTGGCCTGGCGGTGGGGCTACCCGGCGGTGCTGGGTGTCATGCTGCTGGTCTTCATCGGCATGCTCATTTTTTTCAGACGCAAGAAGTGGTTGTAAACCCGGGCTGAACCCATGCAGGTCTACGACGTTTGCCTGATGAGCGATTGGCACTACGATCGGGACCTGCTCGGGGAGCTGGAAGACCGCCTTCAGAGCCGGGGGCGCTCCACCTACCTCGTCTGGCCTTACAACCTGGACGGCGTTCTTCATCAGCTTCGGGAGGGAACGCTCGGATTCCGCTATCTCGTGGACAGGGCCTCCAACACGTCGGCGGAGTTCCTGGAGGTCCATCGCCTCCTCAATCCCCTGGGGGTGAAGTGCTTCGAGGATCCCGCCACTCTGCTGCGGGCTTCCGACAAGGCCCTGATGCAGCGGGAGTTCCAGTCGGCCGGCATTCCCGTGCCGGATACCCTGATCATCCAGCCTCACGACCAGTCCGAGCAGATCTGGATCGAACGGCAGGTCCTGCAGAACCTGGGTCTGCCCTTTATCGTCAAGCCGGCTAACACGACCGGCGGCGGCATAGGGGTCTTCCAGGACGGACGCAACCTGGAAGACATCCTGCACCGGCGCCGGGAATACCCGTCGGACAAGTACCTGGTGCAGGAGCGGATTCTTCCCAAGGTCGCGGAGGGGCGGCGCTTCTGGTTCCGGATTTTCTACGTGGCCGGGGAGGTGCTCTGTTGCTGGTGGGACGACCGCACCCACCTCTACGAGATCCTCGCAGCGGGGGAGGTGGGGGAAGAGCTGGCCGGGCGTTTCGTCGACATCGCCCACGCGATCGCCCGGATCAGCGTGCTTCTTTTGTTCTCGGCGGAGCTGGCCGTGGATGAGCGGGAGCGGCTGGTCGTGGTGGACTACGTGAACGAGTCGCCGGATCTGCGCAGGAAATCGCAATTCCCCGACGGGGTTCCCGACGAAGTGGTGGATCGAATTATCTGGAATCTGGGCGAGTGGATCCACCGCGCCCTCGGCGACAGATCTAGACGCTGATTTCCATGCCTTCCCTCGTCCCGAAGCAATCGACCCGGCTTCCGTTCGCCCTGATCCTCTGTCTGCACTCTTCGACGTAGCTATCCAGGTCCTGATCCATGTGCCTGGGATCATGGTGGAAGATGCCGAGGCGCACGACTCCCGCGGCGATCGCCAGGTCCGTGACCGCCTGGAAGGTGGAGTGGCCCCAGCCCCGGGTGGTCCGGTATTCATCCTGGGTGTACTGCCCGTCGTGGAGCAGCAGATCCGCCTCGCGGCAGAGCTCCGCGTAGCGGCGGTCGCTCAGGCCTCCGGGATGATCGAAGCCGATCTCATTGTCGGTGAGGAAAACGAAGGTCCTGCCGTTTTCGATGAATTTGTAACCGTACCCCCCGTTGGGGTGCTTGAGAGCGATCGGCAGGATGCGG
>JAFGQJ010000285.1 GCA_016935715.1 Spirochaetales bacterium | reverse complement strand
TTCACTTCGTTGACGCTCCTCCACCGTTCGCTGTAGCTTGAGCACAAATGCTGGACATGCTCGTTCTGGCGGATGACCTGGCGGGCGCACTGGACACGGGCGTGCAGTTCGCCCGCCGGAGCATCCCAACTCTGGTTTCTACCAGGATCGACACGCTTGATCAAGGGATCTACCGGGAAATATCGGTGATCGTGCTGGATCTGGACAGCCGGCATCTGCCGCCGGAGCGGGCCGCCGGCCGGGTGCGGCGGGCGGTGGAGAGGAGCCGGCGGATCGGGGTGCGCCGCTTCTACAAGAAAACCGACTCCACCCTGCGGGGCAACATCGGCAGCGAGCTCACGGCCCTGCTGGAATCCTGCGGCGGATCCATGCTGGCCTTCGTGCCCGCCTATCCGGAGAACGGCCGGACTACCGAGGGCGGCCGGCAGTTCGTGGATGGGGTTCCCCTGCATCTGTCCGCCTATGCCGAGGATCCGCAAGACCCGGTCAGCGGAGGCAGTATACGGGAAATCATCGCCGCCCAGAGCTCCATAGCGGTGGAGACGGTCGAGACTCCCGAGGAGATCTTCCTGCCTGAGCCGGGGCAGCGGGCAAGCCGGATCGTGGTGTTCGATGCCCGCACCGGGGAAGATATGCGGAAGATCGCGGAGCGGCTCGATCGGCTGGGCCTTCTGCACCTGAGCGCCGGTTGTGCCGGCTTCGCCGCTCACCTGTCCCGGGTACTCGATTTCAGGAGGCGGGAACAGGAGCCTGTCCAATGCCAGCCCGGGCTGCTCGTGGTCTGCGGAAGCACCAACCCGGTGTCCCTCGAGCAGGTCGAGAGGGCCGTGCGCAGGGGGACGGAGCGCTTCGTCCTGGAGCCCGAACGGCTGTCAGGCGGTGGGCTGAAGGAGGGGCAGGATCCGGCCGGGGAAGAGTTCACCTCCCGCATCGAAGAGATCCTCCGCGCCGGCGGCGACCTGATCCTCCAGGCGGGCCGGGGGCAGGCGACCGCCGGGACCGCCGGAGCCCAACGGGGGCAGTTCCGGCGGGTGGCTGAGGGGCTCGCCGAGCTGGCGGCCCGGATCCTGCGGTCCGGTCGCCGGCTGACCCCGGTGGTGTTCGGAGGCGATACGGCCCGGGCGCTCGTGGATCGGCTGGGTGGTGGGATCCTCCTGCCGGTCGAACAGATAGCTCCCGGTGTCGTGCTGTCCCGGCTTGCCGGTGAGCTCCCTGCCGCGCCCCTGATCACCAAGGCGGGAGGGTTCGGCCCGCCGGAGGTCATCGAGGAGATAAAGAGGTACGTGAGCTCCCGCCCGGGCCCTGCTTCCCGCTGTTCAGGATCTTCCCGACCGTGAGCGCCCCGGATGCGGTAGGAGGTCGGGAAGCGGGATCCCACCAGAGGCCGGGCATACGCCCTTGTTTACATTTATTGTTAAATTCCTTATCGTTTTATTTTATAAATATTACGTCGTTATTTTGAGGAAAATGTGCCCTATGGAATTCACCCATGTTAGCGGCAAAGATAAGGGTAAGGTTATTCTATATGCAATAAGTACTTGTATATGGTGTAAGAAGACAAAACTCCTTCTAAACGAGCTTGATGTTGCTTATGATTATATAGATGTTGATCTTCTGCCAAAAAATGAAAAAAAAGAAATCAACAAAGAGGTGCGAAGGTGGAAAGGGCGGGTAGCTTTTCCCCTGATTGTAGTTAACGATTCAGTATGTATTCCCATATACGATCCAGACAAGATCAAGGAGCAGTTTGAAGATTGAGCAATACTCAGATAAGCAGGAACGAAGTTGATACTCTTTATAAAAAATTAGACGAGGATGCTGTCTCAGGTGGATACTACCTTAATCCTGATATTGATACGACAAAAGACCTTGTGGAAGGTTTATTGATAAACCAAAAAAGATATGGATATCTGTCGTGTCCTTGCAGGCTTTCGGAGGCAAACAGAGAAGCGGATATTGATATTATCTGTCCATGTGACTATAGAGACGCAGACCTGGATGAATACGGCACATGTTACTGCAGTCTTTATGTCTCAAAGGATGTTGTCGACGGTAAAAAAAAGATAATGCCAATACCGGAACGTCGTCCTGTGGAAGGCCATAAAATTATGAAAAAGAAAAAAACAAATGAAACCAGCATATCTGCGCTCTCCTACCCTGTCTGGCGCTGTAAGGTATGTGGATATTTATGTGCAAGAGATAATCCCCCGGGCCTCTGTCCTATCTGCAAAGCAGAAAAAGACCGTTTTGAGATTTTTATCGGAAGCAAGAATGGATGAACTCAGGCCGTCAGGTTGAGTGACCCCGCATCGTCATTCGCGTGCGGGTTCAGGCCCGACACGGGCCGCCGGAGCTCATTGAGGAGATAAAGAGGTGCCTGAGCTCCCGCCCGGGCCTTGCTTCCCGCCGTTCAGGATCTTGCCGACCGTGAGCGCCCGGATGCGGTGGGAGTTCGGGAAGCCGGATCCCACCAGGGGCCGTGCATAGTTGTAGAACTCCACGGTGGTGTCGTTCCCGCCGGCGCTCTGGAACTCGGCGGGCATGGTCTTGGTCCTGGCCGCGATCTGCTCCAGGGGCACGATGCGGTAGTCCACCGAGTAGTTGCCGGTGCGCTGGATGGTGATCGAGCCGTCGATGTCGTGCCAGACGGCGAACTGGGCGGCCTTCTCGCCGACCTCCCGGGCTTCGTGAGCATCCACGTCGGAGACCACCCCCAGGAAGGAACGCTGCATGTAGCCCAGCGTATCAGCCCGTACGCGCTTGACCTTCAGCCGGCTCTTGACCAACTCGCTGAGCATCGTGCCCAGCTCTCCGGTTCCCGAAAGCTGCACGTTGCCGTGGGCGTCGGTTTCGCTCCGGCCGGTGAGACCGACCACCACCGGCTGCTTGTTCTCGTCCACGATGCCTTCGCTCACCGCCACCACGCAGCGGCCGTGGGTGTCCAGCGCATTCTTCACGTCCTCGAGGAATCGATCTGTAGAGAAAGCCCGTTCCGGGATGTAGACGCAGTGGGGCCCGTCGTCCGGGTACTTCCTGCCGAGCGTGGAGGCGGCGGTGAGGAAGCCGGCGTGGCGGCCCATCACCACCCCGATGAACACCCCGGGAAGAGCGCGGTTGTCGAGGTTGAAGCCCATGAAAGCCTGGGCCACGAAGCGCGCCGCGGAACCGAAGCCAGGAGTGTGATCGTTGACCACCAGATCGTTGTCTATCGTTTTCGGGATGTGGATGCAGCGCATGTCGTAGCCGGCGCTGTCCGCGTTCTGGTTCACGATGCGCACCGTGTCCGCGCTGTCGTTGCCCCCGATATAGAAGAAGTAGCGAACGTCGTGAGCCCGGCACACCTTGAAGATCTCGGTGCAGTATTTCTCGTCGGGCTTGTCCCTGGTGGACAGCAGGGCGCTGGAGGGGGTCAGGGCCACCTGCTCGAGGTTGTGGGTGGTCTCCTGGGTGAGGTCCAGGAAATCCTCGTTCACGATTCCCCGCACGCCGTACATGGCGCCGTAGACCCGGGTGACCTCCGGGAACTTCCGCGACTCCAGGACGGCTCCCACCATGGACTGATTGATGACGGCGGTGGGCCCACCACCCTGGGCGATCAGCACCTTGCCGGTGAGCTTGCTCATGGTCGTTTCCTCCTTGGCCGTTATTACACCGATCCCGCGGGCTGCGTCAAGCCCGCTGCCCGCCCGACTGCGGCCGCCGGCGGTATTGATCAACCGGAGCGGGAAGGTTACGATCCGTACAGACCGGCATCTGCCCGCGAAGGATCTGCCGCCGGAGAGGCGGTGGGCAAGGAGGCGTCCATGGCATCGGTGAAGGGAAAACACTCTACAGTGCACGACCTGTTCGGTCTGGAGGGCAGGGTCGCCCTGGTCACGGGATCGAGCCGGGGCCTGGGGCTGGTCCTGGCCCGGGGACTGGGCGGAGCCGGCGCCACCGTCGTGCTGAACGGAAGAAACGAACAGACCCTGCAGGAGGCGGTCTCCCGGCTGAAGGAGGAGGGGCTCGATGCGCGGGGCTACGGCTTCGACGTGACCGAAAGCGCGCAGATCGACGGGACGATCGGACGGATAGAAGAGGAGGTCGGGCCGATCGACATCCTGGTGAACAACGCCGGCATCCAGAGGCGGGGCGCTCTGGAGGATTTCTCCGAGGAGGATTGGCAGGACATCCTGAGCACCAACCTGACCGCCGTGTTCCTGGTCAGCCGCAGGGTCGTCCGGGGGATGATCGCCCGCGGGCGGGGCAAGATCATCAATATCCACTCCCTGCAGAGCGAGGTAGCCCGGGTCACCATCGCCCCCTACTGCGCCTCCAAAGGCGGCGTGAAGATGCTCACCAGGGGCATGGCCACCGACTGGGGGAAGCACAACATCCAGGTGAACGGAATCGGGCCCGGCTATTTCAGAACCGAAATGACCCGGCCCCTGGCCGAGAATCCCGAGTTCGACCGCTGGCTCAGGTCGCGGACCCCGATGGCCCGCTGGGGCGATCCGCAGGAGCTGGTCGGCACGGCGATCTTTCTCGCCTCCGACGCCTCGAGCTTCATGACGGGGCAGATCGTCTACGTCGACGGCGGCGTTCTGGCCACGATCTGACGCCCCCCGCCTCCTGCAGTCAGGCGAACCCCTCGATGCCCAGCTCCTCGAGCTTCTGCGCCTTCGGCACTCCATCCGCGCCCCATCCCATGAGATCGTAGTAGTAGAGTCTGGCCGCATCCATCTCCGCCCTGTCCAGAGCCTTGTCCGCGAGTGCGCCGTCGGGGGTCGGATGAAAGAACCGATCGGGAAGCCTGTCCTGCTCCGCGGTAAAGCCGGCCTTGAGGTTGAACAGGCGGCAGAGGGTGAGCACCCGCTCGCCTACCCGGATCTGCTCCATCACCGTCGTTTCCCACCCGGTCACCGCCCGGACCAGACGGACGATGTGGGAGAAGGAGTAGGGGAGGAAGTGGCAGAGCAGCAGACAGTCGCAGACGATCCTCTTGCATTGGTGGACCTTGAAATAGGCCACCTTCCTGGGGCCCCCGTCCTCCAGGGTGGTGGGTTCCAGCCCCAGCGCCACAGCGTCCTCCACGCTCATGGCCGGCCTCGTGCCGTAGCCGCTCATCAGCAGGTCCATCATGTTGTCCATGTGGTCCGCCCCGTGGGGATTCACCATGTATCCCAGCGCGAGTCCCCTGGCCGGGCGCGGCTCGTGCATCGGGATCTCCAGACCCTTGACCTGCATGGCCAGCTTCTCCGCTCCCCGCCCGATCCGCCTGGCAGCCCCGGCCGATCCTTCGGACAGCAGCTCGCCGATCCCCTCGCGCCGGGCGATCAGCTCGACGACCTGGAGCATGGCCCGGGCGTTGCCGAAGCGAAGCTCGATACCGCCCGTGTCCGCCGGGGTGAGCAGACCCTCCTGGAAGCACTCCATGGCGAAGGCGATCGTCACGCCGGTGGAGATCGTGTCCAGGGAATAGGCGTTGCAGAGGGCGTTTGCCCGGGCTATGGCAGGCAGATCGTCGACGCCGCAGCAGGAACCGAAGGCGCCGATCGTCTCGTACTCCGGCCCGCCGTAGCTCCTGTCGACCCGGTAGGGCTCCTCCATCTCCACCACCTTCTTGCATCTCACCGGACAGGCGTAGCAGGCCTCCATGCCCACCCGGATGGTGTCCCGGATCCGGGTCGGCGAGATACTGCCGACTGCGGGGAAACGGCTCTCCCGGAAATTGTGGGAGGGAAGATTGCCCTTCTGTTCGAACAGCTCCATGGCCGCGCCGGTGCCCAGCTCCCGGTAGCTGTTTACCAGGTCGAGGTTTTCCTTCAGCCAGGCGGACACCGCGCGCACGCCTTCACGGTCCGCCATCGGAGGCGGGCTGCTCCCGCGGACGGCCACGGCCTTCAGGTTCTTCGAACCCATGACCGCGCCCAGCCCTCCCCGCCCGGCGGCGTCGTGGGTTCCGTGCATGATGCAGGCAAACTTCACCAAATTCTCGGCGGCCGGGCCGATCATGGCGACCCTGGCCTTCCCGTCCCCGACCTCGGCGCGGATCGTCTCCTGGCACTCTCTGGTCATCGTGCCCCACAGGTGGCCCGCGTCTCGGATCTGCGCCTGGCCGTCGCGGATCCAGAGATACACCGGTTTCGGCGCCCTGCCCTCGATGATCAGCGCGTCGAATCCGCTCCTCTTCAGCTCCATTCCCCACCACTCGCCGGCCTCCGACTTGGCGATGCCCCCGGTCAGAGGGGATTTTGCACCGACGGCGTGGCGGGCCGCGCCTCCCAGGGGTATGCCGGTCAGCGGCCCCGCGGCGAAGATCAGCTTGTTTGCCGGGCTCAGCGGA
>JAFGQJ010000284.1 GCA_016935715.1 Spirochaetales bacterium | reverse complement strand
GCTGCGGTTCAATGACCGCGACCGGTTTGGGATTGTGGCAAGAAATCGCCGGCAGGCAAGGCGTCGAACTGATCGATCCCTACAAGCCGGAGCTTTCCCGTGAAGAGGGACTCGAGCTCAGAAGAAAAGGCCTTACCGCCGACATCATGATTGCCAGCAGCAATGCCATTACCCTGGATGGTGAACTGGTGAACCTGGACGGCATGGGAAATCGTGTGGCGGCCATGGCGTTCGGGCCCAAAAAAGTGATACTTATCGTGGGCATGAACAAGGTCGTCCCAGATCTCGAAACGGCATTTGAACGGGTCAAGCACTATGCCGCCCCGGTCAATGCCATGCGCATTGGAAGTAAAACGCCTTGTGTGGCAAATGGCCTGTGTACGGATTGTCGATCGCCGGCCCGGATCTGCAACATGTGGAGCATTATCGAAGGCCACATGGTCAAGAACCGCATCCATGTAAAACTTGTCGGTGAAAGCCTGGGTTACTGACAGAAACTCTTCTCTCGAAGAGCAACGGGGCAGATGCCGACGGTTGTGCTATCGAGGTTTCTTGGGTCTGTTTTCAGGCGATGAATCGGGATGCTGAGATTTTTCCGCTGAGGTGTCCACGGCGGTCTTTTTCAGGCCTCGGCTGGCTCGCTTGAGAATCTCCTGCAGCTGCATCTCATCTATCTCTAAAGGCAAATCACTCATTCAACCACCCTAATTTTGTACCCGTGTTTACTGAAATTATATAACCGCCGTGGCTGTATTTCCGGGGTTATCACGCTTTTTTTCCAAGATTTTTTTGCTGCACCGGAAGCGGAAGAAACTTTTCCATTGCTGCGCAGAAAGCCGAAACCTTCATGAATCTTCGGCCCCATGTGTGCTATACTTCTTAACGAAGCTTATCTCGAAGCAGCTGGAGGGAAGCGGTGAAGACCAAGCACTTCAAGAAGGGGGAGTTGATCTGCCAGGAGGACACCCTGGGCGGAGAGATGTATATAATCATCTCGGGGAAAGCCCTGGTCTACAAGCTGATCGATGGTAACAGGATCAACCTGGCCAGTGAAGAAGACGGGGATTTTTTCGGCGAGATTTCTCTGTTGATCAACTGCCCGCGCACGGCTTCGGTGGAAGCGGTGGAAGACACCGAAGTGATGGTTCTGAGCAAAACCAGCTTCATCGACAAGATCGTGTCGGACCCCCGCTTCGCGTTGAAGATGGCCACCACCATGGCCAAGCGTCTGGAAGAAGCACATCGGGCCATCTCAAGGCTCGAAGGTGAGCGGAAGAGCCTCGAGCTGCTCTATCAGACCAAGTAGTCGTGTTTCAATATGCCCTTAGCGGAAGCGTATCCATCAACAACATCGCCTGGTAGCGGAAGTCCCCTCAGCTACATAAGCGAGGAGACCCAGTCGATCTTCGGAAAGATCGATCTGGGAACCATTCAGCAGTCGGTCAGCAAATCGATCCCTCTAACCTTCAGGCTGAAATTCTTCACCCGCGAGCAGCATGGGGTGCTGGATCGAGTTCTGGAAGCCTATCTCTCGGAGCTCGGTTTGGAGGGAATTCAGGAGACTCTGTCGTACTGCACGAAAGAACTGCTGGTCAACGCCCAGAAAGCGGCAGCCAAGCGCGTGTATTTTCAGAAGAAGGGTCTTTCCATCAATGATCCGGATGACTACAAGAAAGGAATGAGACAGTTCCTTCACTATCTCACGGAGAGCGCCGGCGAAGGGAGTCGGGAACAGACCGAAACCGATGGGGGTATCACCTTAACCATTCAGTCGACCGGGGGCATCTTCATAATCAAGGTCAGCAATAAGGGCGAGTTGACGCAGGAAGAATATTCACGGATCAGCGACCGCATCTTGAAGGCACGGGGATTCAGTTCATTCTACGAG
Organism: Spirochaetales bacterium; assembly: GCA_016935715.1. Taxonomy (GTDB): domain Bacteria; phylum Spirochaetota; class Spirochaetia; order SZUA-6; family DRHE01; genus JAFGQJ01. The sequence continues at coordinate 4,402 of JAFGQJ010000284.1, read as the reverse complement.
GCTCTCAACTCGGTCCGGGACGTGACCGAAGGAGCGGGGCTGGGGATCGTCATTCTTATCCAGTTCCTCAAACGCATCGGTGTCAGCGAGGAAGCTTTTACCATAGAGTCCGCACAGGGCTCGACCACCGCGTGTCTGCGTATCCCGCTCTCCCAGGTGCAGCTCGACAAAGTACGCGCCCTGGCAGAGGTTGTTGCCCGTGACATCGATTCCCTGCCTCATTTCCCCGAGAATGTCATGGTACTCATCGCCATGACCAAAGATCCGAAAACCGAGGTAACGGGGATCGCCAAGAAGATCAGCGCGGACCCGACCCTCACCGCGGATCTGCTGCGCCTGGTCAACTCGGCTTATTTCATGCTGCCCCGGCGGGTCGTGGATATCGTGGAAGCGGTTAAATTGATCGGTCTGAAGGGATTGCAGAACCTTCTGCTTTCCTACGGAACGCAGAAAATACTCGGCCGGACCTACAGAAACATGCGTAGCCTGTGGGATCATTCCTACCAAACCGCATTGTACGCCTACCTGTTGGCCCGCAGCCTGAAACGCTCCTTCAGCCTGCTCGATGATGTCTATGTGACCGGCATACTCCACGATCTGGGGTTGATCGTCGTGACCTATCTGCATCCGGCCCTGCAGCGGAAGATCCGGGAGTTCTGCAACAAAAAACACATCCCCCTCAAGGTGCTCGAGGATTTCTCCTACGGGCTGAATCATGCCGACACCGGCGGCTTGATTGCTTCGAAATGGAATTTTCCCGATCAGCTGGTGGAGGGTATCAAGTATCATCACGAACCCCTGAATGCACCGCTGCGGCACAAGGACGTGGTGTTCTGTGTCTATCTGGCGAACATGATGAGCAACATCGAAAAGGGCCTGGTCAGCTTCGAACAGATCGAAACGCCGGTGCTGCAGGACTTCGGCATCAAGGACGACGCACATTTCAACAAGATCCACGGTCAATTCAAGCTCGTGTACGAAAGGCAGCGCGAGACACTCTCGGCACAGAACGCCTGAACGATGAGCCATCCAGGGCCCCATCCTCCGTGCCCGGCTGCCGGCGCTACATGCGCAGCAGATTGAACAGGCCGCTGAACAGCTTCTCCGTCAGAAATCCTATCGGCAGAAGATTGTAGCCCGAAAAACTGCCCAAAAGGATCAGGCCTATCAGGATATACCGGCCATATTGGCTGTAGGCCGTTTTGAACCTTTCGTATCGATCGGGGATGATCGACAGCAGGATGTGGGAACCGTCCAAGGGGGGTATCGGAAAGAGGTTGAAGATGGCGAGCAGCAGATTGATCCATATGAGATAGGTGAGGATCTGCCACAGGACGGATCCGGAACCTGCTCCGTCGAACAGCCCCGGTGCCGCGGTGATTAGGAGCTTCAGCAGCAGGGCGAATGCGAATCCAAACAGTAGATTTGAGAACGGTCCGGCCAGCGATACCAGCATATCATCGCTCTTCGGCCTCTTGAAGTTGCGGGGATTGATCTGTACCGGTCTGGCCCAGCCGAATCCGACCAGCAGGATCATGAGCAGACCGATCAGCTCGATGTGGGACAGGGGATTCAGGGTCAAACGCCCCTGATCCTTCGGAGTGCTGTCGCCGAGTCTGACCGCGACGAGGGCATGGGCATACTCGTGAATCGTGAAACCAACCAGCACTGCCGGAAGGATCAGAGCGATTCGACGCAGCTCAAGATCGTACATGAGCGGCGCAGCCGGAGGGGCGGCTACAGCGGCTTGATGAAGCAGCGCCGTCGCTTGTGCTGTCTGGCGTCATAGTGTTTCCAGATCGCCTGTACCTGAGTGTTCGTTTCCAGCTCCACATTGGTCTCAGCGCTGATGATCTTGTTTTTCAGGCAGCTGCGGGTGATCTCTGCCATTAGAAGGGCGGTGATCCCCCGGGCCTGGTAGTCGGGGCGGACGGCCACCAGGAGAAAATCGATGCGCCTGGGAAATTTCAGGGCCCACAGCAGGTGGATGAACCCGAAGGGAAACAGACGCCCTTTCGAACGCTGGAGCGCGCGGGAGAGGGAGGGCATGGCGATGCCGAAGGCGATCAGGTTGTCCTGCTCATCGGTGATGAAGCGGACGTAGTCCGGATGGATGAGGCCGAAATACTGATCGATGTAGACATCGATCTGCTTGTCCGTGAGGGTGACGTATCCGTACAGATCGGCGTAGGTCTCGTTGATCAGGTCGAACATCTTTCTGGCGTAGGGGCTCAGATACTTCTTCTTGCCCTCGACGATCCTGAGCTTGCTTCGCTGCAGGACCAGCTTCTGCAGGCGCAGCACCTTTTCGGGGATCTCATCGGGCGGATGAACCTCGAACTCCACCCAGTCGACGTCCTTGCCGTAGCCGAGCTTCTCCATGTGCTGAGGGTAATAGGGATGGTTGTACAGAGTCGCCATCGTGCCCAGTTCTTCGAATCCTTCGATCAGCATCCCCTCAGGGTCCATGTCGGTAAATCCGAGGGGGCCGTGGACCGCGGCCATGCCGTTTTCCCGGGCCCACTCCTCTACCTTGTTCAGAAGAGCCCCGGACACCTCGATGTCGTCGATGAAATCAAACCAGCCGAATCTGCAGTGTTTCTGGCCCCATTTCTCCACGTACTTCTGGTTTATGATCCCGGCGATGCGCCCGACTTCCCTGCCGTCTTTCTCGGCCATCCAGTACTTCACCAGACAGTGTTCGAAGGCGGGATTCTTCTTCCAATCCAGGGTTCTCCGCTCGTCCATCAGGAGCGGAGGAATCCAGTATTTGTTGTTCTTATACAAGGAAAACGGGAACTTGATAAAACGCTCCAGCTCCCTCCTGTCGCGGACTTCATGGATTGTTAGACTCATAGGCTCCCCTCGAGATTGACACCTATCTTGATACTACAGATCCATGGTTTTTTCAACTCGCTGAATTTCCGAAAATTCACCCGTCATCACGGTACCGGCTGAAAGTCCTCCAGGATCGCGGTTTCTGGTCAGTACGTCCAGGCCGCCATGGACATCAAGATCGCCGGCTCGGTGGCATACGCAGCCAACGGCAGGAGAGGGTGGAGGCGATACGCGGCGGCGGTCGGCATGGCGCAGCCGCTGTGGGAGGCGGATCAGGGCAGCCGGGGATAGGTTTTCGACTCGCTGCGCATCATCGCCTCGATGGTTTTGAGGGAGCGCTTTCTGCCCGTTCCGGACACCAGGGATACCAGCTTTCGAAGGGCGTTCTTGTCCTCCAGACAATTGAGAGCCGGGTACAGCCGTTTGATCTCCCGAAACCCCCGCCGGGCATCGATTTTGAACGACGGCAGACGGGAGCTGCCGCGGCGGCCGCTTTCAAGACTCTTGCGAAAGCGGTAATCCCGGTCCAGGGCCGGACAGATCCCCCTGCCGGCCAGCCTGCGTACAAGCTCGGTTTGAACCATCTCCCGCAGCCTGTCCAGATTGGTCCCGGAACCGAACTGCACGGCAATCGGAACGGTTACCAGCAGCTCGCCTTCGGCGGTGTAGCGGCTCAGCCAGTCTGTGTAAAACCCTCTCTCCAGATTGATCGGTGTCGCCCGGGTACGAAAGGTGATGCTCCTGTATTCTCTCAGGCGTTCCTGCACCTGGACGATCCGGTGCTGGATGACCCGGCTGCCCGGGTTTTCGTTCAAGTCCCGTTCCAGCCGAGGAAGGACCTCGTTCTCCAGATAGTAGATTGCCTGGGACAGGGGCATCGTCATCCGCTGCGAGGAAAGCAGGAACTGCTCACCCTCCTCGATACCGTAGGGCGGTTCCGCCTGTCTCTCAGGTGCCAGGACCGGAAGGAAAAAATTGACCAGATAGCGGAGGAAACCGGGCAGCTGCTCGGTTTTGAACGCGGGGGCGTAGCGGTCATCCGGGGCAATGAATTTGCGGAGGGCTTCATTCAAAGCCCTGGAAACCTTCTTCAGCTTCGCGGCATCATCCGCTTTTGTCTGGAGGAATACTCCTCCGCCGCGCAGGATGAAAGCCTGGAAGAGATCTCTGACCTCCACATAGCCCTTCGCCTCGGCAATGATGTTTTTCTGGTCCTCGGAGATGCCGAGGGAGTGCAGCTCCTCCAGCAAATTCACAGCGGCGATAGATTTTTCCCGGATGACGCCGGCGGTCGCGGAAGAGATCTCCGGGGTCGACCGCGTGGGATCCAGATGTGCCATCAGATGATTGGCGATCTCGAACCTGACCGCGATCAGCTCCAGGAGCGAATCCAGGTCCTTCAACCCGGAATAGCGCAGGTCCTCCCGGTCAACCCGGCTCTGCAGCAGCGTCTCCCGCCGCAGCAGAGCCCGCAGCCTCTCATCCTGTTTTTCCTGCAGGAAACTGTCCATGATTCGCTGATTGCAATGTACGTGAATCCCGGTCGCATTGTCAAAATTTCATC
>JAFGQJ010000283.1 GCA_016935715.1 Spirochaetales bacterium | reverse complement strand
GGGCAGACCGGCGTTTTCCTGAAAACGCGTCGCATTCACTGCTTACCAGTACCTCACACGAATCTTCAATACATCGAAACATCGAAAAGTCGGTCAATCGCTGTTTTCGATGCAAATGATCATAGTATAATATACGGAAATTACAACTAGTCGGATCAACGATTTTTGAAAATTTATTTGGCGGTTCGTGCAGCATGATATCCATTCGACGGGTGTACAGCGGGGCCCTGGCCAGGGACGCGGACAAGATCCGCCAGGTCCAGGAAATCTTTCGACGCAGCTTCTCTTCGGTCGCTTCCTACGCGGAGAAGATCCCCGATATGCTCGACAAACCCTTTCACTTCGGCTACCGTACGATCCTGCTCACCTCCCAGACCGGGGACCGCAGGATCACGGGCTTCTCCCTCATCCTCCACTTTCCCGAGATCAACGCATCCCTTCTCGACTTCATCGCCATCCGCCCGGAGATCAAGGGGGGCGGATTGGGCAGCGCCCTCTACGAGGCCAGCCGGGACATGCCCCGGCGTCTCGGCTCCCGCGGCCTGTACCTGGAAGCCCTGCCCGACGATCCGGAGGTCGTGAGGGACCCGGCGATTTTGAAGGAAAACCGCAGGCGTCTGAAGTTCTACGAGTACTACGGGGTCTACCCCATCGTCGGCACGGCCTACGAGACTCCGGTCGGTGATTCCCCGGCCCCCTATCTGCTGTTCGATCCACTGGGGCGTGTCCAGCCCCTGAGCCGGCGGGAATGCCGCGCCGCCGTACGGCTGATCCTCCAGCGCAAGTACAGCCACATCGTGACACAGGAGTACATCGAGATGGTGGTGCGCTCGATCAAGGACGATCCGGTGCGCTTCCGCGAGCCCCGCTACAACACGGTGGAAGCGGTGCAGCCTGCACCCCGGCCCGACGAACGGCTTCAGAGGGAGATGGTTCTGGTCAGCTCGCCGGTTCACCGCATCCACCACGTCCGGGAACGGGGCTACGTGCAGCGTCCCGCCCGTGTCGACATCCTGGAGCAGGTGCTGAGGGAAACGGGATACTTCGACGGCGTTTCGCCCGGATCCCACGGCGGCAAGCTGCTGCGGGAGGTGCACGATCCGGATTTCGTCACCTATCTGAAAACCGTGTGCGAGAAGCTGGCTCCCAGCCGTCCCGTGTATCCCTACGTCTTCCCGGTTCGCCGCCCGGAACGCAAGCCCAGGGAGCTGGCCGTGCGGGCCGGTTACTACTGCATCGACACTTTTACCCCCCTTGACCAGAACGCCTATCGGGCCGCCCGCGTGGCGGTGGAGGTGGCACTCAAGGGCGCGGAGGAGCTGTTGGAAGGACGCCCCGTGGCATACGCCCTCTGCCGCCCTCCGGGGCACCACGCGGGCAGGCGGGTATTCGGCGGCTTCTGCTACTTCAACAACGCCGCGGTAGCAGCCCAGGCCCTGTCCGCAGAGGGCAAGGTGGCCGTTATGGATATCGATTTCCACCACGGGAACGGCACCCAGGATATCTTCTGGACCCGTTCCGACGTTCTCACCCTTTCGATCCACGGCCACCCGAACTACGCCTATCCGTACTTTTCGGGTTTCGCCGACGAGATCGGCGAGGGATTCGGACGGGGCTTCAACAGGAATTTCCCTCTGCCGGAAAACGCCGGCGACGAGCTGTATCTGAGCACACTGGACAAAGCTCTGGAGCTGATCACCCGCTTCAAGCCCACGTTCGTGATCGTAAGCCTGGGCTACGACACGATGACCGGGGACCCGACCGGCTCCTTTGCCCTGAGCGTGAGGACGATCCAGACGATCGGATCCCGCCTGGCTTCGCTTCACCATCCTTTGCTGATCGTTCAGGAGGGCGGTTACAGCCTGCGCAATCTCCGCCGGGGCTCCGTCGCATTTTTCCGCGGGATCTCCAGGGTCCTGCTGCGGGATTTCGGCAGAGCCTGAGTTTCCACAAACATGTCGGCCGCCTCCCTGATCAGCCGGCTCTGCTCGACAGCGGCGCGGGAGACGATGGTTCAGCGCCGTGGCGCTGTTAACGTGTGTCGCAGGAGTGCGCTCAACGGCCCGGAAGGTGCTGCTCGCAGGCGTACAACAAGAGCTGCTCGGTCTTTTCCCAGCTCAGGCAGGGATCGGTGATGGAGACTCCGTACTTGAGCTGCCTCGGATCCCGGGGTATTTCCTGCTTGCCGCCGTGGAGGTTGCTCTCCATCATGAACCCGATCACCTCCCGGCATCCGCTTGCCCGGGAGTCCAGCAGACTCCGCAGGACTTCCTCCTGCCGCTCCGCCTTCTTGTCGGAGTTCCCGTGACCGCAGTCCACCATGATGGAGGGCAGGAATCCCGCTTCTTTCAGCAGCTCCGCGGCGTACACGATCTCGGGCCTGCGGTAGTTGATACCCGTGCGGCTTCCCCGCAGGATCACGTGGGTGTCGGTGTTGCCGTTCGTGCCCAGAACACTGGTTTTCCCCTCCTGGTCGATACCGATGAAGTGATGAGGATGCCGGGCCGAAGCCATGGCGTCAATGGCGATCTGCAGGTTGCCGTCGGTGCCGTTCTTGAATCCAACGGGCATGGACAGTCCGCTGACCATGTTCCGATGGGTCTGGCTCTCCGTCGTCCTTGCTCCGATGGCGGCCCAGCTGATCAGATCATCGACGTACTGAGGTACGATCGGGTCGAGCATCTCGGTGGCGGCGGGAACGCCCATGCTGGTGATCTCTATAAGTAGGCGGCGGGCCAGGGCCAGCCCCTCGGAAATCCGGTAGCTTCCGTCGAGATGCGGATCGATGATCAGTCCCCGCCAGCCAATGGTGGTACGGGGCTTTTCGAAGTATACCCGCATCAGCAGGTAGATCCGCTCTTCTATCCGCTTCTTCACCCGTGCAAGCCGTTCCGCGTATTCCATGGCGGCCTTGTAATCGTGAATCGAGCAGGGACCCACCACGGCCAGCAACCGGTCGTCCTTCCGCCCCAGGATCCGCTGGATCACGGCACGGCTTTCCGTGACCGTATTCGCCGAGTCATCGGGCTGAGGATGCGTTTTTTTCAGCTCCAGGGGACTGATCAGGGGGTCGACGAATCGTATTCGCAGATCACTCGTCTTGCTCAAAGGGATGCTCCACGTGACTTGGAAGTTCC
>JAFGQJ010000282.1 GCA_016935715.1 Spirochaetales bacterium | reverse complement strand
TGTCTTCATTCTGCTTTGTTCTCTGGCCGCGGCATTGTTTTTCGAGCTGGGACCGGTGCTTCATGGTCCGAGCATCCGCTTCGGTCTCCCTATCGGCGTGGTCACCTTCGTCGTCTACCTGCTCCTGCTGAAGAGTCTGGAAGAGGGCGAGGTGTCGGTCAACGTCACCGTCTTCCGGATGAATTTCGTGGTATCCAGCGCTCTCGCGGTCGTCCTTCTCGGCGAGATTCTCACGGTGCGGAAAATCTTCGGGCTGCTTTTATGCTTCGGCGCGATCCTCATGCTGCTCATCGCCGCTCCTTCCAGGAATCGGGGAAAGCATACCGGTCTGCGCTACAGCGTCCCGGCCTGTCTCCTGGCAGGCGGACTGAACATCCTGGTCAAGACAGCCCTCACCGCAGGTGCGCTGACCGTCCAGCTTCTCCTTTTCCGCTACTGCGTGGTGGCGGTTCTTGCAGCCCTGTGGCATCTGCTGAGTAGGGGAAGAAACAGCCCCGGAACCGGCACGGTCTACCAACTGGCCCTGCTGAGCGCAGCGGCAATGATGTTCAGTCTCTATTTCACCTTTGCCGCCCTGCGAATCGGAGAGGTGGCACTGGTCATTCCCATCAATCAGCTGGCCTTCGTTTTCTCCGCTGCAGGGGCGGTGCTGATCTTCAAGGAGCAGATGTCAAAGCCCAAGCTCCTCGCCCTCATTCTGGCGGTTGCCAGCATCGTCACGATCGCCTGACAGCGGCGCCTCAGCCCTCCGGCTGACCGGCTGTGCTCATCAGCGCCTCGGCCTCGTCGAGACTGGAGACGTTGGCCCAGAAGAAAAGCCGGTCCGGATCCAGCTCACGGCAGAGGATCTTCAGCTCCTCCACCGTGTCCTCTTCCTCCCCGTGGGTGGGGCCGTAGTAGACCTGCACGGATTTCCCCGCCTGCTGGATCTGCTTCAACAGCTCCAGCCAATGGGTGGCCGAAGGCTGACCGGCGCCGTGGATCCACTGGACCGCATCCAGCTTCTCGATCTGCAGCAGCCTGGGAACGTGGCGGATCGCGTCCGGCCCATCCAGATGATAGAGGGAATGATCCACGTAGTTGGTCGTCTCCAGGGTATCCTGAAAGCAGAACTCGTCGAACATGCCCGGCGAGATCATGCAGGAGAAATCGTTCTGGCCGATGCAGAGAAAGCGCGCCCCGCTCCAGCCGGCGGTCCAGTTGGTCGTGCCCTGGCCCGATGGCAGAACGATGTCCGAAACGACGTCCACTACCTGCTTGAACAGCTCGGTCATGTCCCGTATGGCCCGGCGGATAGGCTCGGGTGACTCCAGCAGATCCATGAGCAGGTTTTCCGGTCCCCGGATGGCGCTCAGGCCGTCGATGCCGGTGTGCAGGTCCGGGTAGGCGGTCACCCACCTGTCCTTTCCATGCTCCACCGAAGCGTGCAGGATCTCCAGGTAGAGCGTCCACCAGTGGTTGTCGGGATCGATGGTCAGCCTGGGATGCTCCGACCAGTCCTTCACGAAGGGTTTGACCCACGAGGTGAAATCCCGCGGCCTCAGGGTCATCTCCGCACCCAGCCAGGCGGCCACCTGGTCCGGGCCGAGCCAGGGATTGTGGAAAGGCAGGGCATCCCCGAAGTATCTGGAGTGGGACAGGCTGTAATCCGCCGCCTCGATCACGTACTGCACGTCGGTCCACAGCTCGTCTTCGGTCCGCGGCTCTGCAGGTGGGGTGCCTGGTATCGCATTCGGCACCGTTACCCACATCAGGGGGCCCTGCTCCAGCTCTCCCTTCCAGAAAGCCTCGTTTCGCCGCAAGGCGCGCTGTACCTGCCTGTCGTCGACCCAGATGGAATGCATGCTCAAGCTCCTCGTGTGCCCAACTCCGATGCGTACCGGTGATCCGGAGGGTGGATTGGGCCGAGCTCCCCTACCCGAGGACCTCGGACGGCACTTTGTCTGTCAAACCGAACCAGTTGATCGGATTGTCCCGCAGAATCCACCGGGCAAGCTGGCGGGCCCGATCCTCCGTGAAGGTTCCCTCCACCACCTTCTCCGCCAGCACCCGGGCGATGTTGTCCTTGGCCATGACCGCGTGGCCGTAGGATCCCTCGATGAAGATGAAATCCCCGCCGAAGCCGTGGATCTTGTTGGCCGGCACGGCGTCCAGAAAATCGCCCAGCGCCCGCCTGCCCGCAGCGGGATTGACGATCCACATCCAGCAGAAATCCACCGCCACGTTTGCAAAGTTCTTCACCAGGGTCACCAGCTCCTCCTGGTAGGGGTAGCTGATGTGGTAGATGTCGAAGCGTACCTTCGGATACTTGAAGAACAGGTTACTCAACAGAGAAGCGCGGGCGTTGCCGATTGTGTTCGCATTTCCCTCCTGCAGCCCCGTGTGGAACTTCACCGTCAGATCGTATTTGGCGCACTGCCGTATGCTGAAATGAACCAGATAATCCTGCACCGCCCGCAGCTGCTCCAGGGAGGGCAGGCTCACATTGCGCTCCCAGCCGCAGTTGAGCAGCTGGTTGAAAACGGGCTCGATCTCCCCCCGGCTGCGATCGACGAACGCGAGCGGCCGCGTATAGGCGAGCTCGATTTTCAACGCAGATGCCTGGGATGCGTAGGCGCAGAAGCGCTCCTCGACTGCGCCGAGATAGTCATCCAGGCAGAGGATCTCCCGGCCCCAGCCCTGGTGCCACTCCTCCAGCTCGTAATCATGCTCGCCGGAAAGCTTCTGCAGGTCGAGGCGCAGAAACGGGGCCAGCAGATCCTGGATGAACAGGCTTCGATCGTAGTCGGGACTCCACATCCTGGGGATCGGAGCCAGCCTGTCCAGGCGGTTCCACAGGGCTACGGCGATACCGGCGCGGTCGAACACTTCCCGGTAGTAGAGGCCGCGGCGCGCCCTGCTCATCTTCTCCGACAATGCAACCACCGTGCCGGCGCTCAGGCCCTCCAGCCCGTAGAGGTCGCGGATCGCGGTCTCCAGACAGCGTCCATAGCCGGTTCCCTTTACGTACTCCCAGTACGGTTCGATCAGCTTCCATTTCTCCAATGGGCTGAGATCTCCATCGGCCTGCACTCTCAGCACGTCCTGCGGCGGACAACCGGCCGAGATCAGATCGCAGCTGGCGTAGTGCAGGAACAGGCGCCCGAAATCCGCGGGTTCGCCGATGAACTGCTCCTCGGTGTCCAGATGCTCATGGGTGTCGACCATGCGGATACCGTCGATATACCCGCGAAGATCTCTGGTTGTGTCTGCCAGCCTGTTCATCATCGATTCCTCCTTCAATCCCCGGCGACCGACCAGATCATGAAGCCCTGGCAGTTGGAACCTTCCTTGCTGAAGGTTCCGCAGCGGCTGTTGGCTTCCACGTACTTCGTTATGATGTCCCGCACCTGCGCATCGACTTCCACGTAGCGGTCGAAATGATCGACCAGCCCCTCGATCGCCTCACGGCTGTCCATCTCCAGGTGGATTCGCGGCTGAACGAAGCGCAGCTCCGGCCTGTATCCCAGGGCGTAGAGCAGCCCGAAGGGATAGAGGATGTCGCTGGGATAATCCCCCAGCTGTTCACCGAAGATCAGGGGCCACAGCTCCTCCTGGACTACTCCCCAAGGCCCCCAGCGCCCGCCGGACCAGCCGCTCAGGTAGCACAGATCCCGGGAGGCAGCCAGCATCTTTTCCAGCATCTGCGGATGGCTGACGCCGGGAGACATGGAGGCGAACACCAAGTCGAAGGCGACGTTCCAGCCCTCCACCTCCAGGTCCACGTCCTCCCACCTTTGTCGCAGAACCCGGACATTTTCGATCCCCTCGGCTTCGAGTCTCTTCTCCAGGATGGATGCCATCGACTCTGCCGGTTCCACTGCCACCACTTCCGCCGTTCTGCGGGCCATGGGGATCGCAAAATTTCCCGGACCGGCTCCGATATCCAGCACCCGAAACCCTGCCTGGAATGCCCCGGCCTCCGCCAGCCAGCTCAGGATCTGCTCCCGCCGGGAGCGGCTGCCTTCCGATTCGCTGTGTTCGGCGAAGCTGGAGGCCCGGAGGTTCCAGCGCTCCAGCTCCGCCCGGTGACCGCGGCGCTCCCTCCGGTTTACGGGGGAGCGAGCCTTGGCTTCCAGCCAGTTCCGTCTCCACGACTCCGGATCACGGGTTATCGTTCGTTCCGTCAATCTCCCTCCCTCACCGCCCGGATCATGCCAGCGCTGTTGTTGAAGAAAACATCCTGCAGATCCCTCGAGCTCAGCCCGGTGTTTTCCGCCGCCTGCCGGAAGGCCAGGAGCTCCTCGTACATGAACAGCGTCAGCCCGGCCGCCTCCTGTCCGGAAACCTCCCGCATATTCGGATCCCCCGACACGTCGCCGTACAACCCCTCCGGCACCAGGTTGATGTAGACGCCGTTCTCACAGATGCGCCGCATCCTCATGCGCAGGATCGGCAGGTCACTTCCGAACAGCACCCGCTTCGGGCCAAAGGTCCGCAGCAGCTGCTCGAATACCCACGCATTGGTGTTGGCCGAAAAATCGACCACCAGCCGCTCGGTTTCCTTGAGCACCTCGAAGGCGTCGCCCACGTCCTCGTTGCAGTAGGCCCGCCCCACGTGAGCCAGGATCACCCGCGCGCCCGGGTACTTCCGCTCGATCTCCAGGATCTGGGCCAGGTTCACCGGGTCGCGCAGGCGCGCATCCCGAGGGATGTGGAGCATCACGATCCAGCGCTTCTGGTGAAGAAGCTCCAGCTGGTGGGGAGGCAGGAAGTCGAAGATGCGGATCTCCTGCCGGGGCAGGTAGGCGGGAGACAGGTTGAGGTAGACCTT
>JAFGQJ010000281.1 GCA_016935715.1 Spirochaetales bacterium | reverse complement strand
CGCCCGGTCCCGTCCAGCCCGATGTTGGCGCCCTTTGAGAGAAAGAGCAGGGGATTGACGATCACCTCGAAGTGAAGGTGTTCTCCTGTGGATACTCCCGTGTTGCCCTGCCTCCCGATAATCTCACCGGTTTTCACCTCATCCCCTTCGCTGACGTAGGTGGTGGACAGGTGGCCGTAGAGGGTGAGCGTCCCGTTCAGGTGATCGATGACCACCAGCCCCCCGTAAATGGGATGACCCCTGTAGAATCCGTTCGGCGAGGGCCAGTGTTCGGCGACCACTCCGGCTGCCGCGGCTTTGACCGGGGCCCGGTGCGGACCGACCAGGTCTATTCCCTTGTGCAGCCGGGATTCCTCTTGGCCGCCCATCGGATCGTTGCGGTATCCGGCACCCGAGGAGATCCAGAAGCTGTCCATCGGCGGCTTCAACTCCACCGGCCATGCCGTGAGCGCCAGCATCAGGAGAACGCCGGCGATAATACTTCGTTTCATAGCACTTTCCCACTTCTGCTTTCGTTGAAATATCGGTGGTAATATACTGATGATTTTCTTGAGCGACAAATCGTGTTTTTCGGTTATTTTCGGGCTTAACAGGGATCACGCATGCCGGGAGCAGCAGCCTGCTCCCCGGAGGATATCCGCCCTCAGGCTTCCAGCCTGGACAGATAGGTGAGCAGCTCCCGGGCCTGCTCGAGGCTTATGGATGCAGCCCGGGCGATCGCCTCGGGTTGCTGACGGCGCAGCTCATCCAGGGAGCCGAAAGCCTTCAGCAGAGCCTTGCTCCTTTTCTTGCCTATCCCCCGAACGCTTTCCAGCACCGAGCTGTTCAGCTGCGTCGCCCGGACCCGCTTGTGGAAGGTGGTCGCGAATCGATGGGCCTCGTCCCGCACCGCCTGCAGCACCCGCAGCGCCTCCGAGCTTTCCGGGAGTACCAGGGGTTCTCCGCTCCCTGGGAGGTACAATTCTTCGTGTTTCTTGGCCAGGCCTACCACGGGAATGGGCGGGGCTTCCAGGGCTTTCAGCATGGTCACCGCCGAACTGACCTGTCCCTTGCCGCCGTCGATGAGAATCAGGTCCGGAAGTTTCCCCTTTTCGTTGAGCTGGCGGGCGTAGCGCCGGGCCACGACTTCCCGAATCGCCTCGAAATCGTCGATGCGCCCCTCCAGGGAGCGGATGTGGTAGTGCCGGTAGCCGCTCTTGCGGGGCTGCCCGTCCAAGAAGGTCACCAGAGAAGCCACCGTCTGTTTCCCCGACAGGTGGGCGATATCGAATCCCTCAATGCGCCTCGGCGGGTGCCCGAGCTGGAGGGTTTCCTGGAGTGTCGCCAACGCCTGTCTTCTGCGCTCCCCTTCCGCCTCCAGGCGAAAGCGGGCGTTCTCGCAGGCCATTGCCACCAGCCGGGCGTGACGGCCCCTCTTCGGGTAGCTCACGGTGATACGGGAACCGGTGAGCTCTTCGAGGTAGCCTTCCAACAGCTTTCCGGAATGGTTCGCTTCGAGCGCCGCCGGGAGATACAGGATCCCGGGGTAGGTGGTCCGCCCGCCGTAGTACTGACCCAGGAAAGCTGGCAGGAACTCCTCCTCCATCGAGTAATTGTCCAGGAGCATGGAGTTTCTGCCGACCAGCTTGCCCCCCCGCAGCTGGAGCACGGTCAGGCGAACCTGCTGATCCCCGCTCCAGTAGCCCAGGTAGTCCCGCGCTTCACTCTGGAAGTCGACGACCTTCTGTTTCTCCGAGAGGGACCGGAGCGCTTCCAGCTGGTCCCGAAACACCGAGGCCTTTTCGTACTCTCTCCGATCGCTGGCCTGTTTCATCTTCTGCCGTACTTCCCGGGCCAGCTCCTCGCTCCGGCCGGTCAGAAGCATCCTGACCTGCTCCACCCGCCGCCGGTACTCCTCAGGTGTAATTTTCCCGGCGCACACACCGGCGCAGCGACCGATGTGGTAGTAGAAGCAGGGTCGATTCTTCTCCTTCAACGGCCCCCTGCATTTCCGAAGGGGGAAGAGCTTGTCGATGATGTTGAGGTACAGGTCGATATGAGCGACATTGGGGAAGGGTCCGTAGTACTTGGATCCGTCGAAGATGATGCGACGGGTCCGGAATACGCGGGGGTAGCTCTCATTGGTCAATCGGATTACGGGGTAGGTCTTTCCGTCTTTCAGGTTGATGTTGTATTTGGGTTTCCACTTTTTGATGAGATTATTTTCCAGCAGCAGCGCTTCGGCCTCGCTGCCTGTGGGAAAAACCTCCAGATCGCCGACGCGCGCCTGCAGGTGCCTGGTTTTGATGTCTCTGCTGCTCGTGAAGTACGCGCGAATCCGTCGCTTCAGGCTCTTGGCTTTGCCCACGTAGAGGATTTTTGCGTCGGCGGTCTTCAGGATGTACACACCGGGACGGTCAGGCACATTTTCGAGCTTTTCTTCCAGATCGGGGTTCAGGATTTCTCTCGTCCCGGGGTTCATGTTGTATTCTGAGCGTTCCGATTATAATGTATAGAAGAATCGTGAAAAAGAGTACCGTGGTCGCATGCATCCTCATATTCCTCGCTGCGGGCACCCTTTCGGCCCTGGACCGTGAGATCGTCCTGGGACGGGGGGATCGCTGGCAGGAGGTGTCCTCCAGTCAAAACATCATCCTCCGGGAGGGTCGCTGGGCGACGGCCGATCTGGCGCTGAAGGAGGCCCAGTACACCGTCGACCCCCGAACGGATCTTCTGATCCACTTCGATGAGCTGCCCTTCCAGGACAGCTCGGGGCGCTACCAGGTTGCAGCGGAGGATCTCCTGCTCTCCAGGCGGGAGGTGGCCTTCGGAGAGGGCAGCGGAGGCTTCAGCAGCGGGAAGGGGGGATTGCACCTGACTCCCCGACCGGGGGCCCTCTTCCATCAGGGGACCTGGATTCGGGATTTCTCCATCGAGTTCTGGCTGTACCCGGCGCTGCTGAGCGACGGTGAGCAGATTTTCCTGTGGCAGGGGGCGCGCTGGAACGGCGAAACGGTCGCCCACCAGGAACTGCGCTGCACCGTGAAGGACAGAACGCTTGAATGGGTGTTCGAAAACCTGTTCACCGGAACCATGGGACAGACCACCTCGATACGCCTGCGGGGAATAACCGGCCTGGTTCCCAGAGACTGGCACCACCACCTGCTGCGCTACGACAGCAGGATCGGGATGCTGGAGTATCTGGTGGACGGTACTCCGGAGGCGATCACCTACACGAAGGACTCTTCCGGTTCGGTGCTCCTGCCCTTCACGGGAGACGCGGGCCCCGGAGAGTTGACGATCGGCCAAGGGTTTACCGGATTCATGGATGAGCTGCGCATCTGTCCGGCTTTCGTGGAATCTCCCAATTTGAGTCGTTTCACGAACGAAATAGGCGTCTTCGAGAGCAGCGTCTTCGATCTGGGCTATACCGGTACGAGCCTGAAACGCATCGACGCGGTGTTCAGAGCTCCCGGTGATTCTGCGGTATATTTCTACTTCAGAATGACCGATAGAGCGGATGCCGATACCTCGGGAATCCCCTGGAACCAGTTCGAGGCCGGCCGGCCTCTGAGCGACCGGTACCCCGCGGTCAGCCGCGGGCGCTATCTCCAGGTCATGGTCGAGCTGTATCCCGACGGGAGCAGGCGCCTGTCCCCCGAGCTCTCAGAGCTGCGTCTGGTGTACGAGCAGGATCTCCCGCCGGCTCCTCCTACGGGTCTGTACGCCGAGGCGGGCAACGGGAAGGTGCGGCTGTACTGGAACCCGGTCAACGAAGAGGACCTGGGAGGATACTATCTGTACTACGGATCTCAGCCGGGAAGCTATCGCGGCACGGACAGCGATCTGGGCCCTTCGCCCATAGATGTGGGTCAAGTCTCACAGTTCGAGTGTACCGGCTTGAGCAACGGCAGGCTGTACTACTTCGCCGTCGTGGCCTATGACCTCACCGATCCTCCGCACAGGAGTCTGTTTTCACGGGAAGTCAGCGCCAGGCCCTCCGGGCTGCTTCCTTGAGGCGGTTGGCAGATGAAGGCGATGACCGTACACGAATCGCTGACCCGGGCACGCAAAGCCTATCGAATCGGGGACTACAGGCTTGCCGAGAAGATGCTGCTGGCCGCGATCGAACGCAATCCCCGTATGAGCCTGGTCTACAATTTTCTGGGCAGCGTCTACGACAAGCTGGGCGAATACGAACGGGCCATACGCCGGATCAAGCAGGCGATCGAGCTGAAGCAGGATTTCACCGAAGCGTACAACAACCTCGGGGTCGTCCTGCGCAAGATCGATCGCTTCGACGAAGCCATTGCCGCATTCCGGAAGGCCATCAGCCTGGCGCCCGAGCGGGCCGACATACACTACAATCTCGGGAATGTGTACAAGAGTCTGGCTCAGGATTCCAGGGCCCTGGAACAGTTTTCCTGGGCGCTGAAGCTCGATCCCGGATTCGTTCCCGCCTACAACAATCTGGGCACCGTCCTGGAGCGCCAGAATCGATTCGACGAGGCGATCGCCACCTACCGCCGCGGTCTGGAACAGGATTTCAACCAGCCGAATCTGCACTACAATCTGGGGATCTCGCTTCAGAAGCAGGGCAGTCTCCAGGAAGCGCAGAGGGAGTTCGAGCAGGCCTTGAAGGTGAAACCCGGGTGGGTGGAGGCTCTGAACAATCTGGGCGTCGTTCTCCAGATGCAGGGGAAGAACAAGGAAGCTCTGCCCGTGTTTCAGGACATTCTCCGATACGATCCCGGAAATCTCCAGGCGCGCAACAATCTAGGAGTCGTTTACGGACAGCTGGGCATGAACGACGAGGCGGTGCGCTGCTACCGGGAGGCGCTGCGGCTCGATCCCTCGTACTTCTCCGCCGTGGCGAACCTGGGATCCCTGTTCGAAAGCCGCGGACAGTTTTCCGAAGCCCTCGAGGAGTTCAGCAGGCTGGTCGATCTGGATCCTGACAACCTCGAGGGTCGGGTTCGTCTGGCCAGCACCTATTTCTATCTGGAACGGTTCAAAGAGGCTGCCGAGCTGCTCACAGAGGTGCTCAGAGACAACCCGAATCACGGCCCCAGTCTGAGAGCTCTGGCCAAGGTCTATCAGAAGACGGGCAACGATCAACAGGCGGAGCGGTTGTATAGAAGGCTGCTGGAGGTGGAGCCGGAGAACAGAGAGTATCACCTGGATATTGCGGAAGTGGCCAGGGACAAGGGAGACCTCCAGGGCTCCGAGAGGCAGCTGCGCAGCTATCTCGAGAGCGTGCCGGAAGACGTCAGAGCCCGGTTGCTCCTGGGGGAGCTGTACTTCCTTCAGGATAGACACAAACACGCATCCCAGATTTTCAAGGATATCCTGGCAGACCATCCCGATCACGTGGAGGCCCATGAGCTGCTGGCCAAGACCTATCGAAAGATGGGTAACCCGGAGGGTGCCCTGGAGACCCTGGAGAAGGTCATGACTCTGGAAGGGACTCGAGCCGATTCCGCGGATCTCGACAAGTTGCGCGCCACCCTCGATGCCTACGAGGACACGATTTCCGAGTTTGCCTCGCCGCTGCGCACCGAGCTCAATGGAAATCTGCAGAGATTGGCAAACCTGGGGAAAAAACCCCGCGAGGCGGAAGAGGGGCCTGATCTGGATTTTGAATCGCTGGCCGAGAGCGAGCGTTTTCCCGAGCTGATCGACGAGGTGCCGATCATCAAATTCGGCGGGCAGGAACCGGTGATCAAGGTGGAGGAGGAGGAGCAGACCCTCGATCTGGACGAGATGGAGGAGACCCTGGAGCAGGAAAGCGTGGAGATCGAGGATCGCACGCCCGAGTCGCTGATATCCCTGCTGGACAATCAGAAGCTCTACAACGAAAATCCGAATTGGAAGGATTTCCAGCTCCCACCCGGTTTCACCGACAGACCTGCCCGGGCTCCCCGGTCCGAGGCGCCGCCGGACAGCAGGCCTTCCGCCCTTGAGCCTTTCCTCCCACACCGCGAGCAGGCGCAGACGCCACCCCAGGAGGCTCCCCCTCCGCGACAGGCCCCTGCTGCCCTGACGCAGCCGGGCCCGCTGCCGGAAAGCAGGCAGGAACAGCCCTCCGTTTCGCCGGCTCAAGAGGTGCTGGCTCAGAGCCTGCAGGATTCGATGCGTGCACAGGCGCGGATGATGGACCGTCTGGCTCAGGAGGTCCGGGAAATCTCGGCCAGGGCTGCGGGAGGCCCCCAGTTCATCCCGACGCCGATGCAACCCCCGTACAGGAGCGAACCGCCCGCCCCGACCTATCCGAGTTATGGGCCGCCGCAGGCACCTTTCCCCCCGCAGCAACCTGCGCCCCCACAGCAACCTGCGCCCCCGCCGCAGCGGCCATTCGTACGGCAGGGAGCGGTGGAGGCCGAAGGAATCCCCCGTTTCGCCAGGGATCTGTCGGAAGAACCGGTGCGGGCCGAACCCGTGGTCCCGGCGAAGCGGGCCGAGGCCTCCCGATCCGCCGGTGGCGCTCCAGAGCCCGGCGAAGCCCCCCAGCCTGTATCCGGGCACGAGGCAGAGCCGGGAGACGAGGAGAAGAAGGATCTGCGCCAGCGGCTGCGGGATTTTCTGATGCGGGTCCGGGAGCGTCTGGATCAGCGCAGGAAAAAGGAAGACGAGGAAACCGCGACGGAGCCTGCAGCGTCCGTGCCCCACACCGAGGCCGAAGGCGCCGGGACAGCCGAGGCCGGCACAGGTGAAGAGGCCCCCGCTTCCCGGCCGAGTGAAGCATCGGCGTCCCTGGTGAACTATTTGGAAGAGCTGACGGACTATTTGCCGGAGAACCGGAAAAGCAGTTTTCGCCGCAGTGACGCGCGGTTGAAGATAGAGTATATTAAATCGAGACTTCGGGGGAGATCGGGCATCAAAAATCAAATCGAAAGCAGGTTTACTCAGCGCACCGGGGGAGCCGGGGAAGGCAAGATCGAGCCGGCCCCTCTGGATGCGGGCAAGATCGCCGAAACTTTCGATTTCATGAAGAACCTGGCGTCCTATCATCCCGACAAGAATCTCGCCACGATGCTGCAGTCGAAGCTCGATGCAGTCCTCCACAAAATCAGGGAATGAGGCGATGGAGAAAGAAACGAT
>JAFGQJ010000045.1 GCA_016935715.1 Spirochaetales bacterium | reverse complement strand
TCGGTTGTCCTGCCGATCATTGATCCGATACTTTTATCAGGAGTATCATACAGGTCTCCATGCGTATCCGAGCCAAGTTCGTCCTGATCGTCGTCCCTCTAATCGTAACCCCCCTACTTCTGGTCGGTTTTGCCGCCTCCCTGGCCGCCCGCAACGGGATCACCCGTGTGGCCACGGAGTTCCTTCGGTTCAAGTCCGAAGAGCTGAAAAATTACGCCACGACCCAGTGGAACCTGCTGGTGGAAAACCAGTTGGATTCGAGGCCCGAGTACGTGGAGGTTTCCAAGACGGCGGTGGCCTCCTTCGCCCGCAGCCTGATCCGCAGCGAAACCGAGCTGATCCTGGCCCTGGACGAGGAGGGGCGGATCGCCATGAGCACCGCCGCGATCGAGCTTTCCAAGCAGGAGATTCCGGTGCTGGCTGATCTGGCCCGGGCCGAAGAGGGCTGGGCTCAGATCCGGCTGGGCGGGACAGTCCGGGTGGCCCAGAGCGCCCGCTTTCCTCCTTTCGGCTGGACCTTTCTGGTCACCGAACACCGGGATGAGTTCTACAAGGCGGTGAACCAGATCTATTTTCAGTCCGGGTTCATCCTGATCGTCGCTTTGGTGGTGACCCTGATCCTGCTCTATGCATTCGTGCGCTACCTGACCCAGCCGCTGGGCAACATCGTCACGGCGATGAAGGAGATCATGGGAGCGAGCGACCTGTCCAAGCGGGTTGAGCTGCAGTACAAGGATGAGATCGGGGACCTGGGCCATGCCTTCAACCTGATGACCGGACAGCTGGAGAAGGCCTACAACCAGATCAAGAGCTACGCCTTCAGGTCCGTGGTCGCCAAGAAGCGGGAGCAGAAAGTCCGCAACATCTTCCAGAAGTACGTGCCCGCCGATGTCATCGATCGGTTCATGGAACGTCCCGAATCGCTTCTGGTCGGGGAGAGCAGGATCCTGGCGGTCATGTTTTCCGACATCCGGGACTTTACCAGGATCTCCGAGCCGATGACTCCGGAGCAGATCGTGGAGTCTCTCAATACCTACTTCAGCGCGATGGTCGACATCATCCAGGCTCGCAAGGGGATCGTGGACAAGTACATCGGCGATGCCATCATGGCCTTCTTCGGGGCCCCGGTGAAGCACAATGACGATCCGTTGCAGGCTGTGCAATCCGGGTTCGACATGCTGGAGGCGTTGAAGGCCTTCAACAAACGGCAGGCCAAGCAGGAACGACCGCAGTTTCGCATCGGAATCGGCCTCAACTACGGTGTCGTGACGATCGGGAACATCGGATCTGAGAAGAAGATGGACTACACGGTGATCGGGGACATGGTGAACCTGGCCTCCCGGCTGGAGCAGCTGACCAAGGTCTACGATGTTCCCTTTCTCATCTCCGATTCCGTGTACAGCCGGGTGAAGGAAGAGGTTTCCTGCCGCCTGATCGACAAGGTCATCGTCAAGGGCAAGACCCGGGGGACGCGGATCTTCTATCCGAAGAAGAAGGTCGGCAGGGCGGAAGCCAAGGGATGGAAGCTCCACCACCTGGGTATGAGCCACTACTACAAGCGGGAGTTCGACAAGGCCCTCAAGTACTTCCTCTATGCCCGGCAGTTGCTGGAGAACGACCCGATCCTGCCGATCTACCTGAATCGCTGCAAGACCTACATCAAGAGCCCGCCCCCCACTGACTGGCAGGGGTATTCCGAACTTTCGGAAACCTGAACAGCCGCGAGAATTCTTGCCGTACCGTCCGCTTGCCTGTATGCTGGTGGTGTCGCGCCGGCAACGACAGAATACGTGATTCGGCGAGGTGAACCGATGAACCCAGCGAACATCAACCGGGCCTTCGAAATTGCCCGAGACCGCTACGCAGAGCTTGGGGTGGACGTGGCGCAGGCTCTGGAGCACCTCGGGGCCGTCTCCCTCTCCATCCACTGTTGGCAGGGCGATGATGTAGGCGGGTTCGAGACGCCGGAGGCCCGGCTGTCCGGCGGGGGCATTCAGGTTACCGGCGGTTTCCCGGGCAAGGCGCGGACCCTTGCCGAGCTCAGGCAGGATATCGAAAAGGTGATGTCCCTGCTGCCCGGCAGGCATCGTCTCAACCTTCACGCCATCTACGGGGATTTCGCCGGCAGACGCATCGATCGGGACCAGATCGAGCCGGGGCATTTTGAGAGCTGGGTGCAGTGGGCCGAGGCGAATGGGGTGAAACTGGATTTCAACTGCACCTGCTTCTCCCATCCAAAGGCCGAGGCGGGGTTCACCTTGAGCAGCAAGGATGAGGCGGTGCGCTGCTTCTGGATCGAGCACGTGAAACGCTGCCGCAGGATCAGCGCGTACATGGGAGAGAAGCAGGGGGAACCGTGCATCCACAACCTGTGGATACCCGACGGCGCCAAAGATCTCACCGTGGACCGATTCGGCTATCGCCGCCTGCTGAGGCGCTCCCTCGACGAGGTGTACCGGGAGCAGCTTCCCGCCTCCGCGATGAAGGATGCGGTGGAGTCCAAGCTGTTCGGCATCGGCAGCGAGTCCTTCGTGGTCGGCTCTCATGAGTTCTACATGGGCTATGCCCTGAGCAGGGGCAAGCTCCTCTGCTTCGATCTGGGCCATTTCCACCCCACCGAATCCGTGGCGGACAAGATTTCGAGCATTTTCTGCTTCGTGGAGGAGCTCCTGCTGCACGTCAGCAGGCCGGTTCGCTGGGACAGCGATCACGTGGTGGTCATGAATGACGAGGTGCGCTCCCTGTTCGAGGAAGTGGTGCGAAGCGGGCACCTGGCCGATACGCATGTGGGGCTCGATTTCTTCGATGGATCGATCAACCGGGTGGGAGCATGGGTGGTGGGCAGCCGGGCTGCTCTAAAATCGCTTCTCTTCGCTCTGCTCGAACCCAGGCAGAGGCTCGTGAGCTTCGAGGAACGGGGAGAACTCTTCGCCCGCCTGGCTCTTCTCGAGGAACTGAAGGCGCTGCCCTTCGGCGCGGTCTGGGATGCCTACTGCGCGGAGAACGATGCACCCCTGGACCGGGAGATCATCGAGGCGGTCCAGGCTTACCAGAAGAGCGTCGTCGCAGGGCGGTCCTGAATCCCGGCGCCGAAACCTCCGTTCCCGGGCCTTCTTGAAACAAATCCCTCAGTCCTTTATAAAAGAACGTATATGGAAAGAAAAATCTTCATCACCTCCACAGAGCCCCGCAGCGGGAAAAGCTTCGTGACCATAGGGCTCATGCACGCCCTGCACGGGATCATCCCCAAGGTCGGGTATATGAAGCCGATCGGCCAAAGATACGCAGGGGACAGCACGGTTGATGAGGATGCCCTGCTGGTCCGGGACATCTTCGGATTGACCGACGACCTGCAGTTCATCAATCCGGCGTCGATCCAGGATGCCCAGGAAGACAAGGACAAGCTGTTCGAGCGGGTGTTCGCCGCCTGCGCCCGCCTGTCGGAAGGCAAGGATGTTGTTGTCTTCGAAGGCACCGACTACACCAGCACGATATCCGCCCTGGAGTTCGACATCAACGCGGAGCTGGCGCACAACCTCGTGGCGCCGGTTCTTCTCGTGGCCAGCGGTGTGGGGAAATCGTTCGATGAGATCGTCGACAGCATCGTCGAAGCCACAGAGTCCTTCCGGGAGATGAACTGCAAGTTCCTCGGAGTGGTGGTAAACCGTTTCGAGACGGAGAGCTTCACCCGGGACACGGAGAAGCTGCGGGAGATGCTGACCAAGAGAAACATCACCCTCTACGGCACCCTGCCTCCCCATCTGCTGCTCTCCCGCCCGCGGCTTCGGGATGTGGCCGAGCAGCTGGGCGCGGAGATCTTCTATCAGGGGGACGATCTGTCCAAGGTGGTGACGGATGTGAAGATCCTGGCCATGACGCCGGAAAACGCCCTCGGGTACATCGGGGAGATCGACGGCTGCCTTCTGATTACCCCGGGCGACCGGGTGGAGAACATCCTGGCTGCCATGGCGGCTCAGCGCTCCGTGTTCTATCCCCGCTTCTCGGGGATGATCCTGACGGGAGACCTGATACCGGGTCCGAATGTGCGCAAGCTGTTCAAGGGCCAGGTCGAAACGGGCCTGACCATCCTCAGAGTAACGGGTGACACCTACCTCAGCGCCCTGAAGGTTAATGAGGTATCCGGAGAGCTCAAGAAGGACGACAAGGAGAAGATCGACCTGGTCAACAGGCTGGTCGATGTGCACATCGACACCGAACGGATATTCAAGGAGCTCGGCACTCTGGATACAGATGTCGTGACCCCCAGGATGTTCCAGTACCGCATCATGGAAATGGCCAAGGCTGAAAAAAAGCGCATCGCCCTTCCGGAGGGCACGGAACCGCGGATCCTCGCGGCGGCGGCGGAGGTCCTGAACCGGGGCCTCTGCGATGTAGTACTGCTGGGGGACCTCCCCACGATGGAGGAGATCGCCCGCCGCGAGAAATGGGACATATCCGCAGCCGAACTGATCGATCCGAAGCAGGTTGACGAGGCGGTGCGGGAAAATTACGCCCAGACCCTGTACGAGCTTCGCAAGCACAAGAGCATAACCCGGGAGATGGCCAGGGACCTGCTCCTGGATCCGGTGCAGTACGCCACCATGATGGTCTACATGGGAGACGCAGACGGCTTCGTATCCGGCTCCACCCACTCCACTGCGGACACCCTGGGACCGGTCCTTCGGATAATCAAGACCAAGCCCGGTGTTTCCCTGGCCTCCAGCATCTTCTTCATGGCCCTTCCCGACAGGGTGCTGGTGTACGGGGACTGTGCCCTGGTGGAAAATCCGACCGCCGAGCAGATGGCCGACATCGCCATCACCAGTGCGGATACGGCCAAGATCTTCGGGATCGAGCCGCGGGTGGCTCTGCTGTCCTATTCCACAGGGACTTCGGGCAAGGGAAAGGACGTGGACAAGGTAAGGGAGGCGACCCGCATCGCCAGGGAGAAGCGGCCCGATCTGCCCATCGAGGGACCGATCCAGTACGATGCGGCCACGTCCACGGAGGTTGCCCGGGTGAAGGCCAAGGATTCCCTGGTAGCAGGGCAGGCCACCGTGTATATATTTCCCGATCTGGACGCGGGCAATACGGCCTACAAGGCGGTGCAGAGAGCGGCGAACGTGCCGGCGATCGGTCCGGTGATGCAGGGGCTGGCCAAGCCGGCCAACGACCTGAGCCGCGGCGCCACGGTAACGGACATCATCTACACGATCGCCGTGACCGCCATCCAGGCTCAGAGCTCCTGAGCTCTTCGCGGAGGAATTGATTCGCCCGTGCAACGGAAGACGCTTGCGCTGTACCTGATCCTGTCGCTGGTTCTGCTGGGGCTGATCGCAGCCAGCGCCTACTCATTGGGCCAGTATGCACGGCTGCGGGAGGAGCG
>JAFGQJ010000280.1 GCA_016935715.1 Spirochaetales bacterium | reverse complement strand
CGCAGCTCGTACCCGGCGGCGAACACGTGGCAGGTGTCCAGGCAGACGCCCGCGCTGATCCCCTCGGCCTCCAGGGCGCCGAGCAAATCGCGGAGCTCCTCGAAGCTTCCACCCATGGCATTGCCGCCTCCGGCCGTGGTTTCCAGGGTCAACCGCACCTTCCCGGGCTCCTCGTTCCGGCAGGCCTCCCGCACGCCCCTGACGAGCCGCTCCACCCCCCATTCGAATCCGCGGCCCCGGTGCGAGCCGGGATGAAGAATCAGGGCGGGGATCCCGAGGATGCGGCAGCGCCGCAGCTCTTCGGCGAGCGCTGCGATGGATTTCCAGTAGATCTCCTCCGCCGGGGATGCCAGGTTGATCAGGTAGGAGGCATGAGCGACGATCATTGTGAAGCGGCCGCTCAGGCGGTGGAAGCTCCGGATATCCTCCGCCTGGAGATCGGGGGCGCTCCAGCGCAGCTGGTTGCGCGTGAAGATCTGCACCGCCTCGCAGGAGATCGACTGCGCTCTCTCCAGGGCTCTGCGCACGCCTCCTGCGATGGACATGTGGGCACCGAGGATCAGGTTGTCCCTCCAATTGAAACGGAAGCGGCTCATCGGCTATAGTTGCGGGGATGATTCAGCCTTCGCTGGCCGCGCCGCTTTCAGCATATAGAATCCACCTGGTCGGAATCAAGGGAACCGGGATGGCCGCTCTGGCGGAGATTCTGGCCGACCGGGGCGCGGCCATCAGCGGCTCCGACGGACCCGAGCGCTTCTACACCGACCGGATCCTCCAGCGCCTGGGCATCCCCTATGCGCAGTCCTTCGATCCGCTGCACGTTGCCGCCGACGTCCGGCTGGTGATCCATTCCGCCGCCTACGACCGGGGGAGCAACCCGGAGCTCGTCGCCGCAGACGGACGAGGGATTCCGGTTCTCAGCTATCCGGAGGCACTGGGCCTGCTCTCGGAGTCCTGTGATTCCAGCGGGATATCCGGAACCCACGGGAAGACGACCACCGCCGCTTTCACCGGCGTCATCCTCCAAGCCTGGGACCTGCCGGCTACGGTGCTGGCCGGCTCCGAGGTGGCCGATTTCGGCGGCCGTTCGACCCTCATCCGGGGGCAGCGATACTTCGTGGCCGAAACCTGCGAGTACAGACGGCATTTCCTCCACTTCCACCCGCGGCGGATCGTGGTAACCTCCGTGGAGGCGGACCACCTGGATTATTTCCGGGATGTCGAGGACGTCCTGGATGCGTTTCTCGCCTACTGCCGGAACCTGCCTCGGGACGGCCGGTTGATCATCAACCACGACGATGCGGGTGCGGGACAGCTGCTGAGGCGGGTACGGGAGGAACGGCGGGATCTGACGATCATCCCCTACGGACGAAGCGCCTCCGGTCGTTTCCGCATCGATGGGATCGAGGCAGGGGCGGGCTGCACCCGTTTCCGTTTGGCCGGGCTGGAGGAGACCCTCTGTCTCAGGATTCCGGGCATCCATTCGGCCTACAATGCTACGGCCGCCCTGGCTTTGAGCTCGAGCATCCTGGAAACCGAGGGGCGCGAGCTGACGGGGGAGCTCGTCCGGGCCATGTCCGCGGCCCTGGAGCAGTTCCGCGGCAGCCGGCGCAGGAGCGAAATCCTGGGAACCGCCGGGGGGGTGCTGTTCGTCGATGATTATGGGCACCATCCGACCGAGATCGCCGGCACATTGTCCGGCCTGAAACGCTTCTATCCCGGGCGCAGGATCGTGGTGGATTTCATGTCCCACACCTACTCCCGCACCCGGGCTCTCCTGAAGGAGTTCGGGACCTGTTTCCAGGACGCGGACCTGGTGGTGCTGCACCGCATCTACGCATCCGCAAGGGAGACGAGCGACGCCGGCGTGACCGGCAGGACGCTCTTCCGGGAGGTCAGCCACCATCACCCGCAGGTGGTTTATTTCGAGGAGCCCGAAGATTCCCTGGCATATCTTCAGGAGGTTCTGAAGCCCGGGGACCTGTTCGTTACCATGGGGGCGGGAGACAACTGGAGGATCGGGCGGGAAATTTTCGAATCGAAAGTCGAGGCAGCGCAATGAAGAGCATGACCGGTTTCGCCTACCGGGAGCATCGCGATGAGAAGCACAAGATCACGATCACGGTCAAATCGTACAACAACCGTTTTCTGGATATCCTGGTCTATCTGCCCACGTTTCTCTATCCCCTGGAGCAGAAGATACGGGAGTTCCTGTCCAAGAGGATAGCCCGGGGACGGGTGGAGCTGTACGTAAAAGCGATGGAGTTGAACGAGGCGGCGCAGATCAGCATTGATCCCCGCTACGTCGAGTCCTACGTGCAGGCCCTGAAAAAGCTGTCTGAAGCGGCCGGCATTCGCGAGAGGATCCGTCTGTCCCACCTGCTCAGGATCGAGGGGATGCTCAATTCCGAGCAGACCCTGGACCTTGATGCGTACTGGCTCGATCTTCAACCGCTCCTGGGGTCAGTGCTCGACGAATTCGACCAGCTGCGCCGGGCCGAGGGGGAGGCGACCGCGAAGGACATCGGCTCGCTGCTGGACTCGATCGAAGCGGAGATTTCCAGGATCGAGGGTCTGGTCCCGCGGCTGGAGGAGAAGATCAAGCGGGACCTGCGCAGCCGTTTCGAGGAGCTGCTGTCGAACGGGATCGATGAGAACCGCATCCTCACGGAGACCGCGGCGATGCTGATGAAATCCGATATCCACGAAGAGCTGGTGCGCAGCCGGGCTCATCTCCAGGCTTTCAGGAAGATCCTGGGCGGCTCCGGCCCTATGGGCAAGAAGCTGGACTTCATCTGCCAGGAGCTCAATCGGGAGTTCAACACGATCGGGAGCAAGAACTTCCTGGTGGAGGTGGACGGTTCCATCGTCACCCTCAAAGACAATGTGGAGAAGATCAGGGAACAGCTGAGAAATGTCGAGTGAAGGTCGGGAATTGAGAATCGCGGTTTCGGGAAAAAGCGGCTGCGGGAACACGACCGTTTCGAAGATATTGGCGCGGCGCCTCGGGGTACGATTGATCAACTACACCTTCCACGAAATGGCGAACGAACAGGGCATCTCCTTCGAACAGCTCTGCCGGCTGGCGGAGAACGACAGCCGGTATGATCGCCACCTGGATCGCCGCCAGGTTGAGCTGGCCATGGAGGGAAGCTGCGTTCTGGCCTCCCGCCTGGCGATCTGGCTGCTGGAGCAGGCGGATCTGAGGGTCTACCTGTTCGCCTCGCCCGAGGTGCGGGCCAAACGCATAGCAGAGAGGGAGGGCATCCCCTGGCGGCAGTCCCTGCTGGATCTCGAGGCGCGGGATAACCGGGACCACAACCGATATCTCAAGCTCTATGGAATCGACATCGATGCCTACGATTTCGCCGATTTGATCGTGGATACCGAAAAGGGCGATCAATTTTACGTCGTGGATAGAATTATGGAGGAATTCGAGAAGAAAGTGCGCAAAAGGCCTTCTTGATCTTTTTCCGAATATCCTATATCTTTGCTATACAATAAAAAAAATCCTAATCGCAAATCTACCGGGAGCAAGGGGTGATAATACCTTTGAATGAACTCATCAAGTACGACGGCAATGTGTATACCATAACCAACGCCATGATCAAGCGAGCCACCCAGATACACCTGGCCGGGGATGAAGAGCTGGAAGCCAACAAGGGCAAGGTCGTATCAACGGCGATCAAACAAATCCTGACGGAAAAGGTGCGTTATCGGCTGGAAAGTTGATTGACCGGGATTCACTGAGGCGTCCCCCCCTAAGGCGGGCTCCCCTTCTCGTCATATTCGGCCCTACCGCGGTCGGAAAGACCGCTTTCATCGAAGAGCTGCACTCCCGTCTCGGCAGCATCGAGATCATCAACGCGGATTCTATCCAGGTCTATCGCCGCCTGGATATCGGTGCTGCCAAGCCTCCAGCGCAGCTGCGCGCGCTGGTGCCGCATCACCTGATCGATATCCTGGACCCTGCCGAGCAGTTCAACGCAGGCCGGTTCGTACACCGGGCCGAGGAGCTGATTCGGCAGATACGGGAGCGGGGTAACACACCCGTGCTCTGCGGGGGAACGGCCTACTACCTTCGCAGTTTCATAACCGGCCTGCCGGATTCTCCTCCGGGTGATCCGGAGATCCGCCGGGCACTGAAAACCGAGGCAGAACGGAGGGGTTTGGGGGTTCTGCTGGAAGAGCTGGCCCGGGTTGATCCGCTGACGCGCTCCCGGCTGCAGGATCGCGATTGCTACCGGATCCTCCGGGCCCTCGAGGTGTATCGGTCGAGCGGCCGGCCCCTGTCTTCGTTCACCAATCCAACCGAGCCTCGTCAGGACCATGCTTTTCTCCTGGTGGGGCTGCTGCGGGAGCGCAGCGAGCTGTATGCACGGATAGAGCAGCGGGTGGAACGTATGTTCCGGGAGGGCCTGGTGGAGGAGGTGAGCTCTCTCCTGGCCGAGGGTTTGAGCTTCCAGGATCCCGGTATGCGCGGTATCGGCTACAGGGAGTTCTTCGAGCTGCGCAAGGGATGCGCGACCCTGCAGGATGTGAAGGAGTTGATCAAGCGCAACTCGCGGCGCTACGCCAAAAGGCAGATCACTTTTTTCAAGTCCCTGCCCGGGGTGCATTGGAGCGATCCCGATGCGGTCGAATCGACGGCGGAGCTGATCCGGGCATTCCTGGCCGGCGGCGCCCCTGTCGGCGGCGCCCCTTGACCATCACGGCGTTCTGCGCCCATAATCTACCAGTTGCCGATTGCAGTTGCCGCCCGTCGGTGCCGGCGATATATTGTAGCGGGGCGCCGGAAGCCGGATATTTCAATCGTTTGAGATATATCATTGTAGCTTGGAAGTAAAATAGAGGAGACGTATCTGTGCCTTGCGGAAAAAAACGAAAACGACACAAGATCGCCACGCACAAACGCAAGAAGAAGCTGAGGAAGAACCGGCACAAGAAGAAATAGTTCATCGATCTGCGCATCCTACAGATAATTATCGTAGGAGCACTCGCATGAAGATATTCAAAATCAGTTTCTTGTTTGTTTGTATCATTCTCGCCCTGGGAAGCGCCGCGCTGACGGCCGCGGACAGTCTGTGGACTCCCGGATTCTCCGGATACCTGAGCTCCAGGACCGCGGTCCGGGAGGGGGATATCGTTCTGGTGCAGATCGATGCCTCCTCATCGCTTGCCTTCGAGGCCTCCACGAGTGATGCCAAGAACATCACCTTCGAGTTTTCAGGGGGCGAGTTCGGCAACCTGTTCTCTTTTCTTCCCTCCACCAGAACCGGCGGCGATCAGTCCACCCGGGGCGGGCAGCGGTACACGCTGGAGACCGAGCTCGCCGCCCGGATCACCCGGATCGACGAGACGGGCAAAGCGCTCCTGGAGGGCACCCGCATCTTCAGCATGGAGAACAAGGAGGAGCTGGTTGCGGTGAGCGGCTGGATCGATCCGGCTGCGCTGGGTTCGGACCGCAGGGTTTCCTTTTCCCGGTTGGCCGACTCCCGGCTGCGGTTCCGCACTCTCCTGGACCCGGCCGGGGCCACCCTCACTGCAGCGGATATCGAAGAGGTGATCGAGCTGATCGAGACCACGGTACCGGCGGCCGCACCGCCTCCCGCGGTCTCCCCGACGGAAGAGGGCGGGGAGGCGCCGGCAGGCCGGCCGGCGGCGCCGCAGGTCGAGACGGTGATCCAGGAGCGCAGGAGCTATCAATTGAGCCAGGAGAAGAAGATCGAGCTGTTCCTGAGCTATGTCAACCGGATGGTCGATCTGTTGTTCCAGTAGCCATGGCAGCGACCAGGATCCTCGACACCATCAACGGGCCCCATGACCTGCTTGGGCTGTCTTACAGACAGCTGGAGGATCTTGCGCAGGAAATACGCCAGGTCATCATGGAGGTGGTCAGCAGGAACGGCGGCCACCTGGCATCCAACCTCGGCGTAGTGGAGCTGACCCTGGCCCTGCACAGGGTATTTCAATCCCCCCACGACAAGCTCATCTGGGATGTGGGCCACCAGTGTTATCCGCACAAGCTGATCACGGGCCGAAGAAACCGATTCCCCACTCTCCGCACCCTCGGCGGGATGAGCGGTTTCCCCAGGCGGGAAGAGAGCCCCCATGACATCGTGGAGACCGGCCACGCCTCCACCTCGATATCCGTTGCTCTCGGCATCCTGAGCGGGCAGAAGCTCACCGGCACCGGGGGCAAAGTCGTGGCCATCATCGGAGACGGAGCCCTGACCGGCGGGGTCGCGCTGGAGGCGCTGAACCAGGCTGCCGGCTGCAACAACGACCTGATCATCGTCCTCAACGACAACAAGAAGTCGATCAGCGACAACGTGGGCGCCATCTCCTACTACCTCAGCCGTCTGACCGCCACGCGCCTCTACCAGAGCTTCCGAAGACGCTTCGACAGGACTATCGAGCGGGTTCCCCTGTTCGGCCGGGATCTGCTTCAAGCGATAGTTCGTCTGAAGAAGGGCATGAAGGCGCTGTTCTTCCGGGAGACCCTGTTTTCCGATCTGGGTTTCGAGTACTTCGGTCCCATCGACGGCCATAATCTGCCGATGCTGGTGCGGATGCTGAAGGATGTCAAAAAGCTCGACAAGCCGACCGTCGTCCATGTCTGCACGGTCAAGGGAAAAGGCTACATCCCCGCTGAGGGCGATCCCACCCTGTATCACGGGGTATCCCCCTTTTCCATTATAGACGGCAAGCTCGAGAGCCGGGACGCCCCGACCTTCACGGAGGCCTTTTCCGGGTTGATCACCGAGCTGGCTCGGGAGGACGAACGGATCGTGGCCATCACCGCCGCCATGGCGAACGGAACGGGACTGCGCCTGTTCCAGACACGCTTTCCCGATCGCTTCTTCGATGTGGGCATAGCCGAGCAGCACGCCGTCACCTTCGCCTCCGGCCTGGCCCGGGCCGGGCTGAAGCCGGTCGTGGCCATCTACTCGACGTTTCTTCAGCGAGCCGTGGACCAGGTGATCCACGACGTGGCGATCCCCGGTCTGCCCGTCGTGTTCGCGGTCGACCGGGCGGGACTGGTCGGTCCGGACGGGGAAACCCACCAGGGCGCTTTCGACATCGCCCTGTTCAGGAGCATCCCCGGCCTGACCATTCTGGCACCGGGCACACAGGCGGAGATGGAGCTGATGCTCCGCTACGCCCTGGCCCGGAGGGCTCCGGTGATGATCCGCTATCCCAAAGCACCATGCTGCTCCTCCCCGAGCAGCCGCGCGCAGCCCCTGACCGAGGGAAGGGGGGTCATGGCTCGGCAGCATCGGGGCGAAGTACTGATCGTCGGCTTCGGAGGCGTCCTGGAGGAGGCCATGCAGGCCGCGGACCTGCTTCAAGGTGCGAATATCCGAACCGACGTGTACAACCTTCGTTTTCTTCAGCCGCTCGATCTGGATCATCTGGCCTCCCTGTTCTATCGATACCGGTTGATATGCTTCGTGGAAGAGGGCTGCCGCTGCGGCGGGATCGGAGAGCAAGTCGCCGCGGATCTGAAACGGCGGGGCACGGCTCTTCCCTTCCTCCACCTGGGTTTCCCCCGTAAATTTCTTGCCCAGGGCTCGAGGCGCGAGCAGCTGGCATTGTACGGGCTGGATGCGCGGAACCTGGCTGCGGCGATCGAACAGGCCTTTGCCTCCACGAATCGTCTGATCCCGTCAACACCCCTTAGAATTTGAGGAACGACGACCATGAGAGAGCTCTTCTGCCAGTCGTATTTGAACAGCTATTCGGATGACGGAACCCTACGCTGCCAATGCGGTCGGGAGCACCGCCTCGGAACCCGGAAGATCCTTCTGGGCGAGGGCGTGATAGAGGAGATGGCCGGGCTGCTCGCGGAGTTCTACGGCCCGGCAGCCCGGGTTTGGGTCCTGAGCGACGAGAACACCGAAGCAGCCGCGGGCCTGCGCTGCAAAGAGAACCTGTCCCGCTTCCGGCTCTCCTCCACCGTGCTCCCCGCCTCCCCGCGGCCCCGGACCACCGAGCAGATCATCAGCCGGCTCGCCAGGGAAGCGGCGGAAAGCTCCCCGGAGCTGATCCTGGCGGTCGGGAGCGGCACGATCAGCGACGTCGGCAAGATGGTGTCCCTCGAGCTGGATGTACCGAACTGGTGCGTGGCCACGGCTCCGTCGGTGGACGCCTACAGCTCCGGCACCTCGGCCATAAAGCTGGAGCACGGGCACAAAACCGAGCCTGCCCGGCCGACGGAGCTCATCTTCAACGACCTGAGCGTGCTGGAGAAGGCTCCGGAGATGCTGTTCCTCTCCGGGGTCGGCGACCTGCTGGCGAAGTACCTCTCCTACCTGGACTGGAAGATCTCGGCCTGGGTCAACGGCGAATACATCTGCGAGCAGACGGCCCGGTTGTGTCTGGATTCCGCCCGGCAGGCTCTGAGCGCGGTGAGCAAGCTGTCGGCCGACAAGACGGCGGCGGTGCGGTCCCTCACCGACGCGATCCTAGTTTCCGGGCTGGCCATGCAGGCGCTGGTCAACTCCCGTCCCGCTTCCTCGGCCGAGCATACTGTTGCCCACAGCTGGGAAATCGCCGGCAGC
Organism: Spirochaetales bacterium; assembly: GCA_016935715.1. Lineage (GTDB taxonomy): Bacteria > Spirochaetota > Spirochaetia > SZUA-6 > DRHE01 > JAFGQJ01. The sequence continues at coordinate 395 of JAFGQJ010000280.1, read as the reverse complement.
GTAGGCAGAGCCGAGCTGGAGCTCCATGGCCTGCTGGTGGGACTGGCCTGCCGGATCCTGCTGGAGGGCTACCGTGAGTTCTACGAGGGTTCCGCGATCAGGGATTTCGATATCCAGGATCGCCTGCGCAGCCTGGGCGGCGAGCCGGGCTGGGATCAGATGCTCACTGCGGAGATCGAACATCTGCACGCGCAGATAGAAGAAGAGATGGGCGGCCTGCAGATCGGCGAGACCGTGTATCGGTCCCGCCTGGAGAAGATCAGCGAGCATCGGAAGATGATCACGGATCTGGCCGCCGGCATCCTTGGGGAGCTGAAGCAGGCCGTGTCGATCCTCGCGGATATCGGCTATCCCTTCCGGCTGTCCGACTACAGTCTCGATCCGCAGGAGGCTTT
>JAFGQJ010000279.1 GCA_016935715.1 Spirochaetales bacterium | reverse complement strand
CTCGAAAGTCACCAGCATTCTGCCAAACTCCTCCCAGGGCACCTATTTGCCGTCGACCGCCAGCAGGGGTTGTTCGCCCCCGGTTTCATCATCCCAGGCGAAACTCCCTCGTACCACAAGATCATCGCAGACCGGCAGCCGCCGCTTCATCCTGGACTACCTCACCGAAGAGGTTCTGGGCCGGCAGCCGGAGGTGGGCCAGCCGTTCAGGCCAAACCGGATCGCCGGTCATTCCTCACCGGCAGTTTCGGCGATCTCCTGCAGCCGCCGAACATCCAGGATATGGACCTCCCGGCCCGATAGCCGGACAACACCCTCGGCGACCAACTGACCGAAGACGCGAGACAGTGAAGGCCGGCTCACGCCGAACAGCTCGGCCAGTCTTTGCTTGGAAACCGGAAGCTCCCTCCGATTTCCTTCCTGGCGCGAGCGCTCCAGCAGGTAGATGGCCAGCTTCTGGCGTATGGTCGTGAAGGTGGAAAAACGCAGGCGGTTGGCCAGGAAACAGGTCCTTGCACCCATGTCGGACAGCAGGCTTTGGAGTACTGTGGGGTGTCGTCGGCACAGCTCGAGGAAGGTCTGCCGTGAGAGATGGAACAGCTCTGCCCGGGTCTCGGCGCAGAGGCTGACGGGCAGGAAAGGCCGGGGTGCGAAGAGAATGGATGTAGCCACCGCTTCGCAGGCGTGCAGGGTTTCCACCGTCATGATGTGCCCATCGGGGTCATCGATCACCGCCCGCAGCCGTCCCTCCAGGATGACCATCAGCTCATCGAAGCGATCACCTCTCAGCAACAGCATCTCTCCCGGATCGTGCACCGTGATCCGATAGGGGGTTGAATCCAGATCCCGGGCCAGATCCGCGGGGTCGGCCTTGCAGAACAGGAGACAGGATTGTATTCGTGCCATCAGAGCCGGATTCATAAAAACATGAACTTTGGTATCCCATGTTACCGATTCCTGCCGGCTTTTTACAGTAGTTTCAGACTGTACAACGAACGGAGGTGGCTTCAGGATGACCGGTATCAAAGGCTCTCCGATCCAGGGGCTGGCAGGCGCGACACTGGGTTTCTTCATCGGTTTCGCGGCGGTATCCCTGTTCGGTCCCACGGTGGCCTACCTGGAGAAGTCGGTCGGGCTTACGGCCGGCCTGGCGGGGCTGCTGATCGCTGTTCCCAACCTGTCGGGCTCGATCCTGAGGATCCCTTTCTCGGCCATGGTGGACACCACCGGCGGCCGCAGGCCGTTCCTGATACTCCTCTCGCTCTCGACGGCGGGAATCCTGGGGATCTACCTGGTTCTGGCCCTGGGGCAAGCTTCGATAGAGGCGATCTTTCCTCTGCTGCTGATCTTCGGAGTTTTGGGGGGATGCGGGGTCGCTACCTTCAGCGTGGGCATCAGCCAGACCTCCTACTGGTTCAGCCAATCGAAACAGGGCACCGCACTTGGAACCTACGCAGGGATCGGCAATCTGGCTCCTGGCCTGTTCGCCGTGCTTCTCTCCGCCGTGACCATTCCCCGGATGGGTCTTCCGGGCTCCTATCTGATCTGGCTCGGTTTTCTGGGTCTCGGAACACTGGCCTATGCCCTGCTGGGGCGCAACGCCTGGTACTTCCAGCTTCTGCACGGCGGCGCTTCCCCGGAGGCGGCCATGAGGACTGCCAGGGAGATCCACGGCCAGGAACTGTTCCCCAAGGCCAGGGCAAGAGAGAGCCTGAAAGTCTCGGCCCGCAAGTGGCAGACCTGGGCCCTCGTAGGCATCTACTTCACCACCTTCGGAGGTTTCATAGCACTGACCGGCTGGCTCCCCAGTTACTGGGCCTCCTTCCATGGTGTACCGCTTGCCACCGCCGGCGCCTTGACGGCACTCTATTCCCTGCTGGCTTCGGTGGTGAGGGTGGCCGGCGGACCGATCGCCGACCGATTCGGTGGTGAGCGCACCGCCCTGTTTGCCGTGGGTCTGACCGGCGCAGCCGCCGTGGTCATGACTCTGGCCGGAGCACTGGGTCCGGCCGTGTTCGCAATCGTTTTGATGGCACTGGGGATGGGAGTGAGCAACGCCGCCGTGTTCAAGCTGGTCCCCCAGGAAGTGCCGGAGGCCATCGGCGGAGCGGCCGGCTGGGTGGGCGGTCTGGGCGCCTTCGGCGGCTTCGTGATCCCCAATCTCATGGCGTATTTCGTCAGGACGCCGGGAAGCCGCTCCGGCTACGCCCGGGGATTCGTCATCTTCGTCGTGCTGGCAGCGGTCTCGTTGATCCTCGTACTCGTCATGCGGCATGCTTCGGCCGGCCGCCGGCGCGCACACAAGGAAGGAGACGAATGAATACGATCCGGACAACCTGCAGCTACTGCTCGGTGGGCTGCAACTTCGACGCCGTCCTGGATGATCAAGGCCGGCTCCAGAGCTTTCGGCCGGCTGTGGACTACCCGGTAAACCTGGGCAAGTCCTGCCCGAAAGGCTTTCACCTCATGTCCGCCTTCCAGGCGGAGGACCGTGCCACCCGACCGCTTCTGCGGGACGCCAGCGGCTCCATGCAGCCGGTGAGCTGGAACCGGGCGCTTACGGTTTTCGTGGAGAGGTTCAAGGAAATAAAGAGCCGTTACGGGCCGGAGGGAATGGCGTTCATCAGTACCGGTCAGATGCCGACGGAGGAGATGGCCCTTCTTGGAGCGCTGTTCAAGTTCGGCATGGGAGGCATCCATGGCGACGGGAACACCCGCCAATGTATGGCCACCGCCGCCGTGGCCTACAAGCAGGCCTTTGGATTCGACGCTCCGCCGTTCACCTACAAGGATTTTGAGCTGTCGGATCTGCTGGTATTCGTAGGTTCCAATGCAACCATCTCACATCCGGTCATGTGGAATCGGGTGAAGATGAACAGGCGGGATCCCCACATCGTGGTCGTCGATCCGCGCCGGACCAAGACCGCCGCTGCCGCCCATACCCACCTAGCGCTGAAGCCGAAGGGCGATCTGGCCCTTCTGTATGCCCTGACCCATGTCCTCATCCGGGAGGGCTGGGTGGACCGGGACTTCGTCAGGGATCACACCGAAGGCTTCGACGAGCTGGCCGCGCATGTCGGAAAGTACGCACCGGAAGCGGTGGCGGACACGACGGGGATCGAGCCGCAGGCTGTGCGTGATCTGGCCCGGCGGATCCACGAGGCCCGGGCGGTCTCCTTCTGGTGGACCATGGGCGTCAACCAGAGCCACGAGGGCGTGCGCACCGCCCAGGCCATCATCAATATCTGCCTGATCACCGGAAACATCGGCCGCCCCGGCACCGGTCCCAATTCCATCACGGGGCAGGCCAACGCCATGGGCTCGCGGCTGTTCAGCAACACCACCAGTCTCTTTGCGGGCTACGACTTCGCGAAGGAAGAGGATCGGAAGACCATCGCCGATCGGCTGGGGATTTCGCCTGAGTTGATCCCTGATCGCAACAGCCTGCCCTATCACAAGATCCTGGAGCGGGTGGCCGAAGGCAGCATCAGGGGGCTTTGGATCATCGCCACCAACCCGGCCCACTCCTGGATCGACAAGAACACCCTTTTCGAGCGGCTGGGCAGGCTCGATTTCCTGGTGGTGCAGGACCTCTACCACACGACCGAGACCGCGGTCCGCGCCGATCTTCTTCTTCCCGCCGCGGGCAGCGGAGAGAAGAGCGGTACCTTCATCAACTCAGAGCGAAGGCTCGGGATCGTGGACAAGATTGCTGACCCCCCGGGCGAGGCCCGAACCGACTTCGACATCTTCAAGGCCGTGGCCGAGAGGTGGGGCTGCGGTGAGCTGTTCGCTTCCTGGACAAACCCGGAGGCCGTGTTCCGAATCCTCCAGAGGTGCAGCGCCGGCCGTCCCTGCGACATCACCGGCATACAGGGCTACCGGATGATTCGAGAGCGGGGCGGTATCCAGTGGCCCTACCCGGCCGGAAGCTCCTCCGAGGATCCGGAGCGAAGGCTCTTCGCGGACGGGAGGTTCTTCACTCCCAGCGGGCGAGCTCGCCTGATCTTCGAGGACAGCCGGCCAGCACCTGAAGAGCTGTCCCCCGAATTCCCTCTGGTCCTTTTGACCGGTCGCGGGACCCTGGTGCAGTGGCACACCCAGACCCGGACCGGGAAAGTGGCCGAACTGAATCGCTTGAGCCCTGAGAACTGTTTCGTCCAGGTCAGCCCGATGGACGCAAAACGGATCGGGATCTCCGACGGAGATCGAGCCGAAGTCTCCTCGCGGCGCGGCTCGGTGGTGGTGGACGCGGTGATCTCCGATGAGGTCAAACCCGGAGAGGTGTTCATGCCGATGCACTACGAGGAAACCAACAGGCTGACCTATCCGGCTTTCGACACCTACAGCGCCGAGCCGGCATACAAGCACGCCGCCGTCGCCGTCAGGCCGGCACCCGCTGCGGGGCCGGCCGGTGGGCCGGTGACCGGCGGATTCCATCCCGATCGGAGGTGAAGCGATGACTGATGTCCGAAACCGAAGCCAGGGAGCGGCAGCGGCCGTCTCCATCATTCTGTTCTACGGCGCCCTTTGGGGAATCGCCGAGGCGACCCTCGGCTTCCTCCTGCACTGGTTTCCCCGGTTCCTGCCCGTGGCGAACCTGGCCGGGTTGGTGATGTTCCCGATCGGGCTGCTGTTCATGACGGCGGCGGTCCGGGCCACCGGGAAGCCCGCGGCGGCATTAGGGACGGCCTTGGTCACCGCCGGGATCAAGCTTTCGAGCGCAGCCCTGCCCTTCGTAGCCTTCCGGTTCGTCCGCAGCCCGGTGCTGGCCATCGCCGCGGAAGGCACGGTCGTCTTCCTGCTGCTGAGCGCAACCGAGCTGCGGCCCGGAGCGGCTCTGTTCCCCAAGGCGCTTCTGGCATCGGTGCTCTGGCGCTGTGTCTTCCTGATGTTTTCAGCACTGCTGGGTTTCCAGGGAGGTATTCTGGCCAAACCCGCCCAGGTCCTTCTGGGCTTTCTGCTCCTGGACTCGAGCGTCAACGCCGTGATCATTACAGCGGCGATCCTGTTGTTCCACAGGAAGCGCAGGGTCGGCGCTGCCGCAGTTACTCCGGTCCCTGCGCCGTTGATGTCGGCGGCCGTCCTGTTGATGGCCGTTGCGGTGGAGACGGTCGGTGCCCTGGCTTGAGGAGATGCCGTGAGAAGGAACGCCTCTTCGGGCCTGCCGAGATCCGCGAGCCGGCCGCCTCTCCGGTCACCGGGAGAACACGCACCTGATGCGATTGGCTCGGGAGGAGTCGATGATAACAGTTGAAACCCTTGGGCGCCTCATCGCGGCTTCCGAGGATCTCACCGATTACGGCATGATGAATCTGCAGAAGCTGCTCGAGGCCCTGGTCTTCGCGATCGTGCGCGTAGAAGCCCGGGCCCACCGCCGCAAAGTCGATCCTGCGGAACGTATCGGCGAGATTGGTCGCCTGATCCGCGGTCTGCCGGAG
>JAFGQJ010000278.1 GCA_016935715.1 Spirochaetales bacterium | reverse complement strand
GCAAATTGAATTGTCCTCCCAAAGGATGTATTATCTAGAAGAGACACGCGTATGCCCGAGCCCGATCGAAAGGATCTTCAGCTGTCACGGCTAGTCGACGCCCGCGATCCCGACAGGGTGATCGAAGAGGTCCTGAAGATCTTCTACCATCACTATTCCGAAGACTCTGCGCTGCGGGTGCGCCTGGGCTTCTTCCAGGTGCGTTCGTTGTTCGACGGAGAGTTCCCCGGCTACCGGGAGTGCCTGGCGGAGTATCATGATTTCAACCACACCATGAACGTGCTGCTGAGCAGCGCGCGCCTGCTGGACGGATACAATATCGAACGGGTTTTTCTTCCCGAACAGCTGGCGATCCAGCTGCTCCTCGCCGCCCTGCTGCACGACACCGGTTACATCCAGGAAGACTGGGATACCGAAGGCACGGGGGCCAAATACACCCGTCGGCACGAACAGCGGAGCATCGATTTTGTCAAACGTCACGCCGGGGTCTTCGAGATCGAGGAAGAGGAGATCGAGCCGATCGTCCGCCTGATCCAGAGCACGGATCTGAAAATGGATTTCACCCGCATTCCCTTTCCCTCGGAGGAGCAGCAGGACGCCGGGGCAATACTCGGCAGCGCCGACATTCTCGGGCAGATGTCCGATCGCGCGTACCTGGAGAAGCTGCTGTTCCTCTACTACGAGTTCCAGGAAGCAGGCATTCCGGGATACGAAACCGAGTTCGATATCCTCAAGAAAACCCGACAGTTCTACGAGACGGTCAAGGGAAGGCTGCGGGATACCTACCTGCACATGTTCGAGCTGGCCCACCACCATTTCCGGGAACGCTACGGGATCAACGAAAACCTGTACATCGTCGCGGTCGACCGCCAGATGGCCTATCTGGACCGGATCATTGCAGACCAGACCTCCAATTTTCGGCACAAGCTCAAACGCGGAGACCAGGCCAGGCTGCACGAGCGCCGGGCAGGCTGACCGGTCTGCCTTCCAGGCGGAGCGAGCTCAGGGATGCGGTCGTTCGAGCTCTTTACGTGCGTCTTCGAGAATCTCGGGCATCTGGAGGGCATCGGCGAACTCGCCGACAATACGCTCGATCCGCTTGCGGTCCAGGCCGGGATGGGCTTCCACCAGCCGGCCGATGTCCTGCAGGTCTACGGAGCGGTGGGCCACCGCCTTGAGAATGACGAGATCTTCCACGGTTGGAAGCGGGAGCTGGAGCCGGCCGGCCGAGACGCGGGAGCTGCGTTCGATCACCTCCCGTTCGAAGGGCAGCAGCCCCAGAGAGATGTCGACCGGGATCCGGGTTGGATCGTGCATCAGCAGGAGAACGCGATTCCGCCGGGCGAAGGCCTCGGCGTCCCGCAGGCGAAGCGAAAAACCGACGGATGCGGCGGCTTCGATAAGCTCCGGGATGCGGTCGTCGTCGCTGAGGTAGGTCAGAACGTCGATATCGGCTGTGAGCCGTGCTGCGGCCAGCTGGGAGACCGCCAGACCGCCGATGATCACGTGGGGAATCCTCTGACGGTCCAGAACCTCCAGCAGGGCCTGCAGAGGGTCCTGGAAATCATCCAGATTGTCGCTCACGAAACCTCTCTCTCAGTAGGTTCCAGTTTTTCCGGACCGCCCGGATCTCGCTTTCGCGACGGCTCAGGTCCCAGCCCAGCCGTCTGGCAAGGCGCAGCAGTCCCGTGGACTGGAGGAGTTTTGTCTCAGGGGACAGCTCGCGGTGTTCGCGAAGCGTCAGCTCGTTGACTTTCCGCCACCGCTCCTTGTAGTTCTTCGCCCCGGCCGGATCCATTCTTCTATTCTATGAGCGGGGTCCGGGGCCGGTCAAGCCGCTCCCGGATCTTGCGGATGGTCAGGGGCGCCGAGCCTTCGTAGTGGTTGTTCACGTTGAGGTACACGTCCACGCGCCGGCGGAGCAGCCTCCCGATCGTGTCCAGGATGTCCGCTATCTCCTGGTCCTTGGCCGAGACGATCCGATCCCACTGTTTTCCGCTCATCTTCTCCATGCCCTGGCGGTCCGGTCCGTGAAGCCGGATGATCGTCAGGTCTCCCTCCCGAAACCAACCCTCCCGGCCGGGAAGGATGCTGCGGAGATCGGGCATGTAGTAGCCCTGAAGGAAGCAGGGGTACAGCTCGTTTGCCCGGAGGAACTGGAAGTAGGAGTCGTTGAGGTAGCGGGGGTTGCGGGTCTCCACGGTGCAGGGGAACGGCCGCCGGATCGAGGAGAAGAAGCTCTCCATCCTGGACTGAAACTCCTTCTGGGAGCTCATCTTCTGCCTGTTGAGGTACTCGAACTGGAAGATCAGCGCACCGATCCGCTTCTGCAGAGGCTCGAGACGCTGCAGAAAGGCGCCGTACAGTTCCGGGGAGAGGAAGAGGGGATTGGCCTTCAGGGGCTTCGACTTGTCCTTCCGGTAGTGGTGGGTCAGGGTGATGCTGTTGGGAACCTTGATCGTGAACAGAAACCCTTCGGGAACGCTGCGGAAGTATTCCTCCGCGGTCTGCGTATCGGGCAGCCTCGGCTCGGGGGAGTCGAACAGGGACCAGAACCACCTGTCGATCTCGGCCGTGTCGTAGACCCGGGCGTACTGCTCCAGGTAGCTCGCAGCGCTGCTGCGGTCGTACACCAGCCCCTCCCAGGAGTCGTAGTTCCAGCTGGAGGTGCCGATCCGCAGCACGTCAGCTCCGCTCTTTCACGGTCCGGGTGGCCACCACATCCACACCGGTTCCGGCGATGTCGGGCAGCAGCACGTCTCCGCAGGCCACGGGCGCTTTCACCTCCAGCCCGTACAACTCGTCGAGCAGGGCGGCTATGTGCTCTTTTAACAGGGGCGCGCTGGTCTTCACCGGCAGCCGCCGGGGGCCCCCGGCCTTCTCCGCCGGGCCGGCTACCGTGACCGTAGCCGTGACCACCCGCTTGGGCGCCAGGATCTCCTCCCGTGCGTAGCTCTCGCCCTTGGCGCATTTGTTGCCCTTGACCGTGATATCCTGCTCGTTCTCCCACCTGACGGTCAGACGGCAGCCGAGTGGGCAGGATATGCAGACCATTTTCCGTTCCATCAGTAGATGCCGACCTCCAGCTTCTTTTCCTGGGAATCAGGGTCTGGGGCGAGATCCGCAGCGTCGAGCTGGAAGCTGACCATCTCGGAAGGCTGGACGTGGGCCAGCTTCCTGCTCTTCAGCGGCTGCCCGCCGAGGGTGACGACCAGCTCCGCCTTGTTCTTGACGATCAGGGAGCGGAGATAGAAACGGTTGTCACGCCCAGGGAGATACCTGTTGGGGACCACGTACTTCACGTTCGCCCCGGCCGCCACGGGGTGATGCTTCATCAGATACTTGTCCTCGAGGTATTCGATGACGAAGGAGGCGCAGCGTTCCGATTCCTCGCTGACGTAATCCACCAGGTCGTGGACGTGGAGCACGTTCCCGCAGGCGAACACCCCGGGGACGCAGCTCATCAGGCCGCCGTCCACGAAGGCACCACCGGTTTCGGGGTTCAGACAGACGCCGAACTTCCTGGACAGCTCATTGTCCGGGATCAGGCCGACGGATAACAGGATCGTGTCGCACTCCAGGTCGAAGCTCTTCTCCGGCACGGCTCTCCCGTCCACCATCGGCACGACCGTGACCCCCTCGACCCTGTCTCTGCCCCGGATCTCCGAGACCGTGTGGGAGAGGTGCAGGGGGATGGCGAAGTCGTTCAGGCACTGGACGATGTTGCGGGTGAGACCGGAGGGGTAGCTCTGGATCTCGATCACTCCCAGCACCTTGACTCCGACCCAGGTCAGACGGCGCGCCATGATCAGCCCGATATCCCCGGAGCCGAGGATCACCGCCCGGCGGCCCGGGATGTAGCCGTCGATATTGATCAATCGCTGAGCCAGTCCCGCCGTGAACACTCCCGAGGGGCGCGTTCCGGGGATGCCGATGTTGCCCCGGTTTCGCTCCCGGCAGCCCATGGCCAGCACGATCGACCGGGCATCGATCCGGGTCACGCCTCCGTGCCTGGAGTAGCCGTAGACCGTGTGCACCAGCCCGGGGCTCACCTCCAGAGCCGTGGTCTCGAGCAGCACGTCGATGCCGGATTGCTTTCCCGCCTCTTCGATGAAGCGCTCCGCGTATTCCGGTCCGGTCAGGTCCTCCTTGAACCGCTGCAGGCCGAAGCCGTTGTGAATGCACTGATTGAGGATCCCCCCGAGCTCGTTTTCCCGCTCCAGGATGGTGACCGAGTATCCCTCCGCGGCGATCCGGCAGGCCGCCGCCAGTCCCGCGGAACCCCCGCCCACCACCACGACGTCCGATCGCTTCTCCCTCACTGCTCTTCTCCACCCGAGGGGCTTCCGGTTGCCGTAACTTCGAGGCTGCCCACCCGGTCGGTGATGATCCGGCTCATCCCTCCCCGTTTGCTGATCTCCTCGATCGACATTCCGGTCTCCCGCTGGATGATCTTCATGATCCTGTAGCTGCAGAATCCGCCCTGGCAGCGTCCCATCTGCGCACGGGTGTAGAATTTGATGCCGTCCATCGTGATGTGACCCCTGCGGATGGCGGCCACGATCTCCGCTTCGGAGACGGATTCACAGCGGCAGACGATCTCCCCGTAGGCGGGATTCTCCTGGATCAGGGTGTCCGCTTCATAGGGGGAGAGCTTGCGGATGCGGGGAACCTCGTCGATGTAGGGATCGAAGTCGGTGCGTTCGGTCAGGACCAGGCCGGCGCTCTTCAGCAGATCCTTCACGTATTCCCCTATGGCCGGGGCCGCGGTCAGCCCGGGGGATTGTATCCCCGCGACCTGTATCAGCCGCGGCTGCTTTTTCGACACGGCGATGTAGAAGTCGCTTTCCGCCAACGCGGGGCGCAGGCCTGCGAAGGCGGTGATGATATCCCTCTCGGAAATCTGGGGAATGAGCCGGCGGGCGGAGTGGAAGATCGTGTCGAAGTCGCCCTGGGTGGTGGTCAGGTCCTCCTTGTCCTCGATGTCCTCTGCCGTCGGGCCGACCATGCAGGTGCCCTCAGGCGTAGGGATGACCAGGATGCCCTTGGATATTGGGGTGGGAACGGGGAAGATGACTTTCCCGGGCAGTCCGGCTGCGTTCCTGTCCAGCAGGAACTCCTCTCCTTTACGGGGTTTGATCCGGAATCGTTCGGCGGTGCAGGCAGCGGAGACCTCGTCGGCGTACAGGCCGGCAGCGTTGATCAGGTAACGGGCACGGAGGCGCTCGCCGTTCTCCGCGTGGATCAGGAAATGATCGTTCTGCCGCTCCGCCTTCACCAACTTGAAGCAGGCGCGCAGATCGACCCCGTTCTTTTTGGCCGACTCGATCAGGGAAAAGACGAAGCGGTACGGCTCGATCACGCCGCCGGAGGGGGCGTGAAGTCCTCCCACGACATCCGGGTTCAGCTTGGGTTCGAGGGCCTGGATGCGCTTGCGGTTGCACAGCTCCAGGCCGATGACCTTGTTCTCCACCCCCTGCATGTACAGTTTCTCTACGGTCTTCATCTCCTCCACGGTGAAGGCCACCACCAGGATTCCGCAGCGCTGGAAGGGAAAGTGCAGCTCCTGCTGCAGCTCGTCGAACATGATGTTTCCCCTCACTTCGAGCCGGCCCTTGAGCAGAGAGGTCGGGTAGTGGAAGCCGCCGTGGACGACTCCGGAGTTGGTCTTCGACACTCCGAATGAAACGTCGCACTCCTTCTCCAGCACCGCGACGCTGCAGGTGTAGGCCGACAGCCTGCGGGCGATGGAGGCTCCGGAAACGCCGGCCCCCACGACGGCCACGTCGTAGATATCGCTGTCCATCTACTGCTCCTCCGTCTCCACCCAGTCGAAGCTGCGGGTGACCGCCTTCTTCCAGAGATGCACCCGCCGGCTGCGCTCCTGCTCCTCCATCCGGGGTTCCCAGCGCTTGTCCTGCTCCCAGAGGTCGGTCAGCTGCCCGGCGGACTCCCAGAAGCCTGCCGAAAGCCCGGCGGCGAAAGCGGCGCCCCGAGCCGTGGTTTCGGTGATCGTCGGCCGGATCACCGGCACCCCGAGCAGATCCGCCTGGAACTGCATCAGGATCTCGTTGACCACCATGCCGCCGTCCACTTTCAGGGACGAAATCGGCAGCCCGGAGTCCTGCTGCATGGCTTCGAACATCTCGAGGGTCTGGAAGGCGGTGGCCTCCAGCGCGGCGCGGGCCAGGTGCGCCCTGGTGGCGTAGCGGCTCAGGCCCACGATGACCCCGCGGGCATCGGAGCGCCAGTAGGGAGCAAAGAGGCCGGAGAAGGCGGGGACGAAGTACACGCCGCCGCAGTCCTCCACCTCCCCCGCCAGGGTCTCGATCTGCGAAGAGCTCTCGATCAGGCCCAGGTTGTCCCGCAGCCACTGGACCAGGGCCCCGGCGATGGCGATGGAGCCTTCCAGGGCGTAGACCGGAGCCTCCCCGGAGCGCTGGTAGCCCACCGTGGTGATCAATCCGTGCTCCGAGTGGATGATCTTCTCTCCCGTGTTGACGAGCAGAAAGCAGCCGGTGCCGTAGGTGTTCTTCGAGCTTCCGGCAGCGAAGCAGGCCTGCCCGAACAGCGCCGCCTGCTGATCCCCCAGCACACCGGCGATCGGAATCCGGGCGGCGAAGGGGCCGTCGTCCCGGGTGCGGCCGTATGGCTCCGCGGGAACAGACGGCTGGATCTCGGGGAGCATGCCCGGCGGAATCTCCAGGACCTCCAGCATCCGCTCGTCCCACTGCAGCGTCTCCAGGTCCATCAGCAGGGTTCGGCTGGCGTTGGTCACGTCTGTGACCACCCGTCCCCCGGTGCTGCCCCCGGTCAGGTTCCAGATCAGCCAGCTGTCCATCGTGCCGAAAGCCGCCTCCCCCCTCTGCGCGGCCGAGCGGATGGCCGGATCGGCGGCGAGCAGCCAGCTGAGCTTGGGCCCGGAGAAGTACGTGGCCAGGGGCAGGCCGGTGGTCCCACGGAAACGGTCGATGCCGCCCTGATCGGCTCCCTCCCGGGCCAGTCTGCCCACGATCTCATCGGTGCGGGTATCCTGCCAGACGATGGCGTTTGCGAAGGGTCGGCCGGTTTTCCGGTTCCAGGCCACGGTGGTCTCCCGCTGGTTGGTGATGCCGACTGCAGCGATCTGCTGCGGCCGGACGCCTGTGCTCTTCAGGGTTTCCCGGATCACCTGCTCGGTGTGCTCCCAGATCTCCAGGGGATCGTGCTCGACCCATCCCGCCCGGGGAAAGATCTGGCGATGCTCGATCTGATGGGACCCGACGGCGCAGCCCTTTCGGTCGAAGAGGATGAAGCGGGTGGAGGTGGTGCCCTGGTCGATGGCGCCGACATACTGCGGGTTGGATGGATTCACCTGGGTCTCCTCGCGAGAGTCGTTCTGGCCGCTGTCCTACTGTACCTCGAGCGACAGGGGTTGTTCAATCCCGGGGTCTGCTGGCACCTCCGCGGGCGCGGTCGCGGGCCGCACAGGGGCCTACGCAGGGAGCGGCGCATTTCCTTGACAGTTCCGGGCACAGAACCTACAATTTCGAAAATGAAAAACCTTAGGAGGAGGTAGACATGAAACACAGGAGAGTCTTCGTGTCCTTTGCGTGCATCCTGGCGCTGCTTCTTGCGGCCGGGGTTGCATGGTCCGGTGCCGGGCAGGAAAAGGCGGAAGAGAAGGGAGAGCTGGTAATCCTGACCTGGAATATTCCTTCGTACGAGCCTGGTATCCGCGGCTGGATATCGGATTTCGAAAAGGCCAATCCGGGTTCCACGGTGAGATGGGACGACAAGAAGGGCACCGAATGGGCCACCTACTTCCTGACCCAGCTGGCAGCCGGCACCGAGCCCGATGTGTTCGAGATCCAGGGCCAGCTTTGGGTCAGCCTGGCCGACATGGGCGCCCTTCTGGATCTGGGCCCGTATCTGAACGCCAACCCGAAGCTTCGCGACAGCTACGAGCAGAACATGATCAACGACGTTCTGGTGTATGAAGGCAAGCACTGGATGGTGCCTTTTTTCATGGCCCCGACCGTTCTGTTCTACAACAAGTTGATGTTCAAGGAAGTCGGCCTGGCTGATCCTCCCGGCACCATGGAGGAGCTCTACAACTACGCCCGCAAGCTCAGCATCGACGAGACGCACAGCGGGTTCCTTACCCTCAACTTCGACTGGCACTACTGGCCGCTGTTCCGAGGCTACGGCGTGGAGCTTCTCAGCAGCGACGGTAGCAAGGCGGCGTTCAACACGCCGGCTGCGGTGCAGGCCGTGACGGCGCTTGCGGAGCTGACCCAGAGTGGCGCGATCAACAAGATCAGCTGGACTGGCCGCTGGAAAGAGCCGAACGACGCTTTTGCCGCCGGGAATATCGGCATGTACCTCACGAACGGCGCCGCCTACGGGTCGTTCAAATCAGCGGGCAAGGAGGACTGGATCAACCCGGACTCGGTCTGGGTGGCTCCTTTCCCCGGCGGATGGGCCGTTCCCAACTACCATGCCATGGGGATCGCCGCCCGTACGAAGTATCCTGATCTGGCCTGGGATCTGCTGTCCATCATCTCCAACGAGAAATGGGCCGAAGACCGGATGCGTGTGATCAGCGTTCTCAGCGGCAATTCCATAGTCAACGAGCGACTGCTCGGCAACGCGGATTTCCGAAATACCGACAAGATCCGCACCAGGCAGTTCGAGATAGAGCTGGCGAATATGGACAAGCTCACCGGCTGCCCGCGCATTCCGCAGGACGAGCAGGTCAAAGAGGTATTCTACACCAATCTACAGAAGGCTCTCTTCGGGGAAGTCTCGGCCAGGGAGGCGCTCAGCGCGGCGGAGAAAAGGATCAACGAGATCCTGGGGAAGTAGGGCAAGCGACGAAACGGAGGACGCGCCGCTCGACGAAAATTGCGGCGCGTCTCCCGTTCCATAGAATAGCAGATGAGATACCGGTGGATGAACGCGGATCACCCGGGTGTTTGAGCTGTCCGGGGAGGGGCTCGGGGATTTGCAGTTTCACGGAACAGGGCGAATCAATTGTCTGTCAAGAACGCGCTGAAAAGCTTCCTTGCCGAGAATCTGAGCACGGTCGTCTTCGCAGCCGTGTTGGGCGTCCTCATAGGGGCCTGGAACATCTATATCAGCTTCCACGACGACGGCACGGTCGCCGGCAGGGTCGTGAACAGCAGCGGCGCTGGGGTGGAAAGCGCGACGGTCATTGTCGCGGAGAAGACGCTGGAGATGCTGAAGAACCAGCAGGAGACCACCACCGACGACCAGGGCTATTTCCGCTTCGAGGGGATCGATATGGTGGAGTTCATCATCAGGGCCGAGAAACCCGGATACCTCGAGATGAAGAATCGGTCTTACCATCTGTACTTCAAGAAGCAGAACTTTCATCTGCCGGAGCCGCTCGTGCTGGAGCGGGCGCAGTGATCGCTGCAGACATGAAACGGGAGTCCGATCATGGCCGCCAGTAGAGAATCCCGCAGGCTCAGGTGGATGATCTACCTGTTCCTCTTGCCGTCACTGGCGATCTTCCTCCTCTACCGAATCGTCCCCCTCGTTTGGAACCTGGCTCTGTCATTCCAGGAGTGGAAGCTGATCGGACCCAATCTATTCGTGGGCCTGGACCACTACCTGGAAATGATCAGGAGCGACGTGTTCTGGCAGAGCCTCATCAACACGATCATCTATCTGTTCATAGGGTCGCCCATCGCCATCGGCATCGCGATATTCGTTGCCATCCTGGTGAACAGGCCTCTGGCGGGCAGGAACGCCTACCGGGCCATCGTGTTTCTCCCCTATCCCATCACCCCCGTGGCCATCGCCATCATCTTCAAGTGGCTGTACGACGAGAAGGTCGGGCTGATCAACTACATCCTCCGCTCCCTCGGGCTGGTGGAGCAGGGCATCCCCTTTCTCCAGTCCTTCTCTCTGGCCCTGCCCTCGGTGATCGCCACCAGCATCTGGCAGGTGCTGGGATACCTCGTGCTCCTTCTGCTTGCGGGGCTGCAGAACATACCGGACGATCTGTACGAGGTTGCCGAGCTGGACGGGGCGGGATTCTTTACCCAGCTGTTCCGCATCACCCTGCCGCTGATCCGGCCCACCATTTTCATCTGCTT
>JAFGQJ010000277.1 GCA_016935715.1 Spirochaetales bacterium | reverse complement strand
TTATGCCCGACTCGCAGAGAAAATCAAGAGATTAAATCTTCATTTTTAATTTCAATTTATATTTGAAAATACTTTCCGGTAGAAAGAAAAAAAACTTGACTGTGGATTTGGCCCTGCAGTACAATCGGGTATCACAGCTGACCAAATACATAGGAAAACGAGGGAGTAACCCATGCCGCGAATCATCAAATGCGCCCACATCCAGGCGATCAACCCCAAGCACGAGGGATCGCCGGAAGAGATCAAGGAAGCGATGGTCGCCAAACACATTCCCATGATCGAAGAGGCGGGCAAGAAGGGTGTTCAGATCCTCTGCCTGCAGGAGCTGTTCCACGGCCCCTATTTTGCCGCAGAGCAGGACATCAAGTGGTATCGAACGGCGGAGCCGGTTCCGGGACCGATCACCGAACGCTTCGCCCCCCTGGCCAAGAAGCACAACATGGTCATGATCGTTCCGGTTTACGAGATGGAACAGGAAGGGGTGTATTTCAATACAGCTCAGGTCATCGACAACAAGGGGAAATACCTGGGCAAGATGCGCAAGGTGCACATCCCCCACACCTACCCGGCCTTCTGGGAGAAATTCTACTTCAAGCCCGGCACGCTGGGATTCCCCGTTTTCGAAACCGACTACGCCCGCATCGGCGTCTACATCTGCTACGACCGGCATTTCCCCGAATGCGCCCGGGTGCTGGCCCTGAAAGGGGCGGAGATCCTGTTCAATCCCTCGGCCACTACGCACGGGAAGTCCCGCTATCTCTGGGAGCTGGAGCAGCCTGCTCAAGCGGTGGCCAATGGGGTGTTCATCGGGGCGAACAACCGCGTCGGAACGGAAAAGCCCTGGGAGTTCGGCAAGTTCTACGGATCCAGCTACTTCTGCGACCCCAGGGGAAAGCTGGTCGTGAAGGGCAGCGAGGACAAGGACGAGGTGGTGGTCGCGGATCTGGACCTGGATCTGATCCGGGAAGTCCGCGACGGCTGGCAGTTCTTCCGCGACCGCAGACCCGAAGCGTACTGCGAGATCTGCGAGCAGCTGCCCTAGGGTACGGAGTGAAATAGGAGCACTTGCCCTCCATCGGAGGAAAAGTGCTCTTGTTTTATATGCGCGCCTGGCGTGCATAAAAACAATATTCGGAGGTCTCTATGAGCGACCAAGCAAAAGTGCAAGCCAAAGGATGGGTCCTCTATCCACTTGGCAGCAAACCGAAGATGGGCCTCGCCATACTCCTGGGGATCCAGCACTATCTCACCATGTTCGGTGCGACAGTGATCATTCCCTTCATCGTTGGCGGTGCCATGCAGCTGCCTCAGGCTGAGCTGGCTCTACTCATCTCCACCATGTTCTTCGTCTCGGGAATCACCACCCTGATCCAGCAGTCCGCCATCGGGAACAAGCTGCCGATCGTGCAGGGCGGGACCTTCTCCTTCCTGGGACCGATGTTCGCCATCGTCGGCATGGTGGCCGCCCAGAACATGGGCTGGCAGGTGATGATCCAGCAGGTCAGCGCTGCGGTCATGTTCGCCTCGGTGATCGAGATCGTGCTGGGCTACACCGGACTGATGGGTTACGTCAAGAGGGCGATCAGCCCGATCACCATCGGCCCGACCATCGCCATGATCGGTCTGGCCCTGTACGGGATCGGAGCGCCCTGGATGGCGGGCAACTGGGCGGTCAGCCTGATCACCCTGGGGGCGCTGGTCATCTACTCCCAGGTGTTCTCCCGAAAATCCCGGATGTTCCTGCTCTTCCCGGTCCTGCTGTCCATCATCACCGGCTGGCTGGCGGCCGTCATCGGCACCTTCGCCGGCTGGATACCGGAGGGCAATCTGGCAAACGTAACGGGAAAAATGGATCTGATTGCGGCGGCCAAGTGGTTCGAGTGGAAGCATGCGCTGCCCTTCAAGTGGGGTTTCCCCAAGCTGACCAGCCTGACCCTGGCCGGCGCTATCGGGATGATCGCCGGCTACATCGCCTCCATGATCGAGTCCATCGGCGATTACTACTCGGCGGCGCGCATCTCCGAGGCGCCGGTGCCCACGGAGAAGATGATCTCCCGCGGGCTGGGAGCCGAGGGCGTGGGCTGTCTGATCGCCAGCCTGTTCCAGACCTGTAACGGCACTACCTCCTACTCTGAGAACATCGGAGCGATCGGCCTGACCCGCGTGGCCAGCCGCCGGGTAATCCGTGCCGGTGCGGTCGTCATGCTGATCCTGCCGTTCTTCGGCAAGTTCGGTGCGACCCTGGCCACCATGCCCCAGCCGGTGGTCGGATCGATGTTCGTCGGGCTGTTCGGTCTGATCGCCGCGGTCGGACTTTCGAACCTCCAGTTCGTGAACCTGAACAACGCCCGCAACCTGTTCATCGTGGGCCTTGCCTTCTTCGCGGGTTTGAGCTTCCCGGCGCACTTCAACGCCGCTCCCATCAACTGGGCCGAAGCCGGTAAGTTCGCCGAGGTCGTCGGCAACATCCTGCAGACGATCCTGACAACCGGCATGGCGGTGACCGCCATCGTCGGTATCCTCCTCGACAACCTGCTCAAGGGCGCGACCCGGGAGGAACGGGGTCTGACGGTCTGGGAGACCGAGGCCACCGACGAAGCCTGGGCCAAGGCCGAGGCGGAGTGGAAGAAGATGGCCATCGGCGAAGAGCGCAAGATCATCATCGAATAGGCATCTTATTCGAGCAATCCAGAAGACGGGGCAGTGCACACTGCCCCGTCTGAAATTTTTGGGAAACACGGCATGGGACACAAATCGGCATTGCGGCTGGCTCTGTTCATCCTGGTAGGGTTGCTTCTGCTGCTCACCTTCTACGGGATCTTCAATGCCGGGAACCCGAACTCGATCTTCCGGCTGGTGGTCAAGGACCCCGGCTACGACATCACCATCACCGTAGCTCTGGCCGTGATTTCCTTTGCACTGATCCTGCTGTTGACCGCAGGCGGCGGTCAAAGCCGCCTGTTCCATCTGCTGAAAGTCAACCAGGATCATATCCAGTCGCTGCGCCGCAGGGGCAAGAGTGAGGATTTCATCGCCGACTCGTTCCTGTCCGAATTGGGCGTCAAGAGCGGGTTCCTGTACCGCCTTGCCAAGCGGCGGGTTTTACGCTACCTTTCAAAACTGTAATGGACGTTCTGGAAGGAATCACCAATCCGAACTGGCTGATATTCGCCCTGATCTTTCTCGGCGTCCTCTTCTACCTGGCCTACATGAGACAGCGGGAAACCAAGCGGATCACGGACAAGTTCGACGAAAAGGAAATCGTCCTTACCAGTTTCGGAGTCAACTACTACGGCCTGGAGTCCGAACCGGGGGGGCCCCTTCGCAGCGCCGGGGCCCTGGTTCTGCTGAAAGACAGGATCTACTACAGGGCCCGCTTCTCCAGGAGAGAGCTTTCGATACCGGGTTCGGCCATCACCTACATCGGGGTCACCAACGTGCATAAAGGAAAGGATCTTCACCAGAGCATGGTGGTTCTTCAGTTCCTCAACCAGGACGGAAAAGAGGAGAAGGCCGCCTTTCGCATCCCCTATCCGGCTCAGTGGGTCGCGGCCATCAAGAGCAATCTGCTGGCGGACAAAACCCGCTCTCTGAAAAAGCCGCGCAACCCGGGCTGATCCCTCGTGCATCCGCCGTACGGAGTCCCGCACCGGTGTCGATTCTGTCGATTCAATTGAAATTCAAACTTTGATTTGACAAACCTGCCGACGGCATTCTATAATCAGATCTCATGATAAATCCATGGACGGGAGGAATCCCGTGAGCAACCGAGACGCGTTACAGAGATACCACGAAAATCGAGCCAGCATGCTGGCCGGGGGCGGAAAGAAGAGGATCGATGCCCAGCACGAGAAGGGCAAGCTGACCGCCCGGGAACGCCTGGACATTCTCCTGGACAAGGGCTCCTTCGTCGAGCAGCAGCCCTACATCACCGTCAGAGCCACCGATTTCGGTTTGGGGGAAAAGAAGTTCCTGGGAGACGGGGTTGTCAGCGGCACGGGAAAGGTCGGGGGGCAGCAGATCTTTCTGTTCTCCCAGGATTTTACCGTGCTGGGAGGATCCCTGGGGGAGATGCATGCCCAGCGGATCGCCGAGGCCCAGACCCTGGCCATGAAGAACGGCTGTCCCTTCGTGCAGATCAACGATTCGGGGGGCGCCCGCATCCAGGAGGGTACCCTCTCGCTGGAGGGATACGCCAAGATCTTCCGGGCCAACACGCTGGCCTCCGGTGTGATCCCCCAGTTTTCGGTGATCCTGGGGCCCTGCGCCGGCGGGGCGGTGTATTCACCCGCCATAACCGATTTCATCCTCATGGTGGACGGGATCAGCAACATGTACATCACCGGTCCGGACGTCATCCGCGCCGTGACCGGAGAGGAGATCAGCCACGAGCAGCTGGGGGGGGCGACGGCCCACGCTTCGATCAGCGGGAACGCCCACTTCCGTTTCGCCGACGAAAAGAGCTGCCTCGAGTTCCTGCGCAGGCTGCTCGGCTATCTGCCGTCCAACAATCTCGAGATGCCCCCCGTGGCGGACTGCACGGACCCCCCGGATCGGCAGACCCCCGAGCTGGAGGAGCTGCTTCCCGAGGATCCGAAGCGCCCCTACGACGTTCGGGATTTCGTCGCGGTCGTATGCGACCTGGGCTCGTTCCTGGAAGTGCACGCCGATTATGCCCCCAACGTGGTGGTGGGTTTCGCCAGGATGAACGGGCGCACCGTAGGGATCTTCGCCAACCAGCCGAAGTTCTACGCCGCGGCGCTGGACATCAACTCATCGGACAAGGCGGCGCGTTTCATCAGATTCTGCGACTGCTTCAACATCCCGATCGTCAGCCTGGTCGACGTTCCCGGCTTCCTTCCCGGCGTGGCCCAGGAGCACGGCGGAATCATCCGCCACGGCGCCAAGATACTGTACGCCATCGCCGAAGCCACCGTGCCGAAGATCTCCCTGATCATCCGCAAGGCCTACGGAGGAGCGTTCATTGCCATGAGCTCCAAGGCCCTGGGATACGATCGGACCCTGGCCCTGCCCACCGCGGAAGTGGCGGTGATGGGTGCCGAGGGAGCAGCCAACATCATCTTCCGGAAAGATATATCCGCGGCAGAGGACCCGGAGCAGATGCGCGGGCAGAAGATCGCAGAGTTCCGGGAGCAGGTGATGAACCCCTTCATCGCCGCAGGCTACGGTCTGGTGGACGATGTGATCGAACCGAAGTATGCCCGCATCGAATTGATCCGATCGCTGGAGATGAACATCCGCAAGCAGGAGGATCGACCCAGCAAGAAACACGGAAATATCCCGCTGTAGGGATCCGGGAGCCGAGGAAATCGCTGTGAATGTAGAGCTATATTCCTACAGTCTGTTTACCACGGTACTGGGAATGCTGGTTGTTTTTCTTTCTCTCACCATGCTGAGCGTCATGATGGTGGTGCTCAAAGCGGTCTTTTCCGGGGAGGAAAAACCCAAGGGCGGTCGGCGGCCGAAGGATTCAGGAATGCCGAAGGCGAGAGAGGCGGCGCAGGCGGGTGGGAAGGACCTGCAGCCGGAGTCGGGTGCATCGATGCCGCTCTGGGTTCCCGTGGCCGTGGCAGCCTACCTGGCCGAACAGGAGGAGCCGGAGCATCCGACCGCCGATCCCTGGAACGCCTTGGTGAATCAGTACGACCCCTGGATTACAGGGGGAAGGTCAATCAAACGGGGAGTGTGAGGGATGGCTAAAAAAATACGCTTCGAGTGGGAGGGCAGGAATTACGAGGTCGGAGTAGAACGCACCGGTGACCGGCTGACCCTGACCCACGAGGGAAAACGCTACACGGTGACATTGCTTCCCGAGCAGGATGCGGCACAGGTCTCGCCCCCGAGCGTTTCACGGCCGCAGCCGGCCGCTGCGCGCCCGGCTCCTCCACCTCCATCAGCAGCCCCTGCAGCCGCGACCGTGGCGGAGATGGATGCCGCCGGGGCCCTGCACGCCCCCATGACCGGAGTGATCAAGGAGATCAAGGTCGGCCCGGGTTACAATGTCGAGCAGGGCGAGGTCGTCCTGATCATGGAAGCGATGAAGATGGATATCGACGTCCCCTCTCCCGCAACCGGAGTGGTGGCGGAGGTTTTGGTGAACGCCGGGGACACGGTCAATGCTCAAGCCAAGCTCATGGTGATCCGGTAGGGGGAGCCGGAAGATGAGCATCCTGAGGATTATTGCAGATTTTTTCAGCTCCACCGGTTTTGCTTCCCTGAGTCTGGGAAATCTCGGTATGCTCGCCGTGGGGGGGCTGCTGATCTATCTGGGTATAGCCCGGCAGTACGAGCCGCTGCTGCTCATTCCCAT
>JAFGQJ010000276.1 GCA_016935715.1 Spirochaetales bacterium | reverse complement strand
TCTGTTCGTCCTTGCATACCAGCTGGCAGGTCTGGAAACCCATACCCTGCAACTCGGAAAAACGCTCTTCGTATAGATCATCGAACGGAATGAACAATCCAAGTTTCATGCTCGCCACTCCATCAAATTCGCTCTACCGCATGTTCTTTTTGACCAGGACCTCCGAAGCATCGATCCAGGCGTGCTTGGGCTCGGTCCTCCGGTAGAAGCCGCGCTTCTCACCGGCCATGATCCATAGCAGATAACCGTAGTAGCCCGGAGCCCCGACATAGGGATGGTATCCCCGTGCGATTTCCACCGCGTGGTTGTTCTCCACGCGATAGATTTCGTCGATGCTCTTGTCGTCGGTATACACCGCCTGGTAGCCGAACCCCTGCTCCATGTTGAAGCGGAAGAAGTAGATTTCCTCCATGACCCCCTCGACCGGGAGATCGCTGACATCGTGCTTGTGGGGCGGGAAGCTGCTCCAGTTGCCCGGATAATTGAAGGCTTCGCCGATGCACAGCTTCGAAACGTTGATCCTCTCGTCGATGATGCTGTGCACCTCCCGCCGCCAGTTCAATACGCCGCCTTCACCGGTGATCACATCGCTGTCTTTCACCAGTACCGGCTGCATCGCCTCATTGGTGTTCGCATGGCAGAGCGCTATCTCGCAATTCTCGAGGCACGAAACGCGGAACTTCGTGTGGATCGGGATATAGGCGGCAAAAGCCCGGCCGCCGAACACTCCGCGCCTCTTGCCGATATTTGCATACTCGAAACCGCTGCCGGAGATGCTGCACGTGCCCTGGAGGATTATCGCCCCCAGCTCGCGTTCGCCGGTTTCATCGTCGAAGCTCTCTCCCGTCTTCAGATTCAGGATCCCGAGCTCCAGCAGTTTCAACGTGGATCCCTTGCCGCCGGCCACCGTGCTGTAACCGGGTTTCCCCTCGTATTTTCTCAACAGATTCATGTCTCTCCCTCCTGTCCTTGAAGATCAAATTTACTTTTTCTCACCGACTCTGCCGGTCATCTGGACCACGGGATCGGATCGGCCACCTCCGCTGCAGCGATGATCTTCGCCTCATCGTGCATCTGCAGAAACGATGCCGGAACTGCAGGGGTAAGGTCTCCGAACAACACTTTTCTCAGAACGCCCCACTGCCAGCTCCTGTTCAGGTAAAAACGCAGCTTCCTCGACGACAGTATCTCCTTCATCCCGACGGTGATACACCACGAGGGCATCAGGTCGTAACAGCCGCCGATCTTCATGGAGTTGACGATCCTGGTCTCCCGGGAAATCCGCAGAACACGGGTGGGATACTCCCGGAAAGCCTCGACCGACACGCCCTCCTCCGGCGGTTCGTTGAACGCGATATGTCCATTGATACCAAATCCACCCTGGCAAAGGTCAACCCCTCCCAATTCCCGGATTTTCTCCTGGACGCGTCCTTCATTGCCCGGTTCGGGGAAAAACCTGTTCTCTTCGGGAACGGTAAGATCCTTGTCGATCCTGCCGTAGACCTCCCTCTCCATGAAGCCGCGGAAACTGAGGGTATGGTTCCTGGGGATGTACCGGTTCGCACTGATCATGTACTCGTCCATGTTGAATACCGTCACATTGCGAAGATCGAGCCGGCGGCTATTCACGAGATCCACGAACAGGGGATACTGTTCAACCGGGCCGACGGGAAGAATCAGCGCCGTCGGCGCCGATCGCCCGTTGTTGCTCTCGATCTCATCGAAAAGGTCCCGAGCCATCCGGGCATAGAGCTCCTCCGCCGTGTCGACTATCTCGACGGCGACCCTGCCGTCCTCGATCAACTCCTGCCGGGAACGGGTATACATATCCTTCATTAAGGCTCCGAGCCCAGTTTGCTGATTCGATGGTTGGCATCGACCAGGGCTTCCTGAATTTCCTTGTAGATGCCGAACATCCTGAGATAGCGGCTGTTTCTCTCCGGATCGGGCTTGATCACGGACTTGACCCGGGTGCACTTCGCCACCGCATCCTGAAAGGAGGAGAAGATACCGATCCCGACGCCCGCCAGCATGGCCGAGCCCAGGGAAGAATCATCCCGCTCCATTTTGTTCACTTCCACTCCCATGATGTCGGCGATAATCTGTCGCCAGAGGGGACTCTCGGAGCCTCCGCCGATTATCCGTATGTCCTTGACCTCGGTATCCAGGCCCCGTATCACCTCCATGCAGTCCTTGAGGGAGTATCCCACCCCCTCCAGCACCGCCCGGGTGAAGTGCGCCTTGGTATGCTTCATCGTCACGCCCGTGAAGCTTCCCCGCAGCAGCGGATCGAAATACGGCGTGAGCTCCCCCATCAGGTAGGGATGAAAGAACAGGCCTTCCGAGCCGACGGGGACATCCGCGGCGGGATCGCTCATGATCCGGTAGACGGAGCTGCCCTCCTCTTCCGCTCTCCGGCGCTCGCATTCCCCGAAGGTGTCCTTGAACCACCTGAACGAGGAGGCGCACGCCTTGGTGGCGGTGCCCGGATACCACCTGCCGGGAACGACATGGCGGTAGTTGATCAGGTGGGGATGCGGCAGGGCGCGGTCGGTCACGACGCAGATCCTGCCCGCGGTGGCCAGTTTTACCGTGGCCTGTCCCTCCTCCACCGCGCCGGCGGCGAAAAGCTCCAGGGCGGTGTCGGTGCTCCCGGCGATCACCTGCGTGTGCTCGGACAGGCCGGTGGCCTCCGAGGCCTCCGCGGTAATATGCCCGACTACGCGGGTCGGTTCCAGGACCTCGGGAAGCAGCCCCACCGGGAATTCCAGGATACCGCACAGCTCTTCCGACCATTGCATCTTCCATGGGTCGAAGAACAGCGTTCCCATGGCGTCGATCGTGTCCGTTGCATAGATGCCGGTCAGGCGGCAGCGCAGGTAATCCTTGGCGAACAGGATGCGCCGGGTCCGCTTCCAGACCGCAGGTTCGTTTTCCCTGACCCAGATGAGCTGAGGAAGGGTCCATACCGGATTGGAGTAGTGCAGGGCGATCTCGAAGAGCCTCTCTCCGTAGCGGCGGTTGAGCATCTCCGACTGGGCGATGCTGCGCTGGTCCGTCCAGAATATTGCGGGGCGCAGAACGGTGAAATCCGCATCCAGCAGGACCGAAGTGTGGGTGGCCGAGTCGACGGCCAGCACGTCGATCTCCCCCGGGTCGGTCCGGGAGGAATCCAGGAGCATGGCGATCGCTTCCTTGAAAGCGGCAAACCATTCCTCCGGCTCCTGCTCGGCCCATCCGTTATGCGGGTAATGGGTCGGGTATTCCACATTGGAGGTCCCTGCGATGCGGCCATCCCCGGACAGCAGGGTCGCCTTTACCGCTCCGCTTCCCAGGTCGACGCCCAGCATGTAGCTCTTGCCCATTCATCGACTCCTCTTGCCCGTTTCGCTTTCAGGCTGCCCTGCCGCCGCACTCCCGGCCTGGAATACCACCCTTCCCGCCACGATGGTAGCGCGCACATTGAAATCCGGGTCGATGATGCAGATATCCCCGTCCTTACCGGCTTCGAGGCTGCCCTTGCGGCGATCGATGCCCTGGATCTCCGCCGGGGTGAGCGTGGCCATGCGCACCGCATCGTTCAGCCCGATCCCCGCATCATGTACCATGTTCCGCATCATCGTGTCGAGGGTGGTGATGCTGCCGGCGAAACGCGAACCGTCAGGGGTCATGGAGATGCCGTCACGGATGATGAACTCCGGCTCCTTGCCCGGGCGGGAGCGGCCGGCGGACCCCTCGCCATCCAGGGGCAGGCCCGCTGCGCGGATGCAGTCGGATACCAGACAGACGCCCTTTGCTCCCTTGCACTTGAAAACCAGCTTCGCCAGCAGCGGCGGTATGTGGCGGTTGTCCCCGATCATCTCGGTGCTAAGACGGTCATCCAGAAGGGTGTATTCCGTCAGTCCCACGTTCCGATAGCTGCCGATCTTGCGGAGCCCCGACATCACGCAGTAGATGTGGGTGGTGTGGCGCATTCCGTTTTCTATTGCCTGGTCGATGATCTCCTCGGTGGCCATATCGTGACCGCCGGCAACCAGGACGCCCCAGCTGGCGAGCTCCTTGATCGCCTGGAGGGCGCCTTCGATCTCGGGAGCTATGGTGACGGTCCTGATGATGTCCCTGAATTCCTTGAGCGCGCTCAGATGACGGGCCTGCGGAGTCAACAGATGCTCCTGCGGGTGAGCGCCCCTGTGCTCCCGGGACAGGAACGGCCCCTCCAGGTGTATTCCGGCAATCACGGCGCCGCCCAGGTCTGCGCCGACGTAGGGGGACACGGTCTGCAGCAGGCCGATGGTTTCATCGAACGGGGCTGTGATCGTGCTCGGGATGAATGTCGTCACCCCGTGGCTGGCCTGAAAAGCCGCGATATTCGCGAAGCTTTCGGGGGTCGCATCCATGATGTCGCTCCCCTTCCCCCCGTGGGTATGAATGTCGATGAGCCCGGGCAGCACCAGCAGCCCCCGGGCGTCGACCCTGGTGCAATCCCGCCGGCCAGCCACGCTGATCTTCGGGGCGATTTTCCTGATCACTCCGTTCTCGATGAGCAGGTCCGCCGAGGGCAGGGTCTCCACCGGAGCAATCAGCGTACCGTTTTGGATGATCAGATTTGCTGCCATTTGCTTTTACGAGAGAGCTGACTGACGGCTCAACCTTTCAATGATCCTTCGGTCAGCCCCTTGAGAATATACTTCTGCAGGAAAATATACATGACCACCATCGGCAGCATGGCCAGGATGAAGGTTGTGAAGATCAGGTTGTACTCGATGTCGTATTGGCCTTTGAAATTGTACTGGAACAGAGGCAGGGTCCAGGACGCGGCGCTCCTGTTCACGATAATCAGCGGAATCATGAAATCGTTCCAGATCCACAGGCCCTGCAGAATGATCACCGTGACCGTAATCGGCTTCAGCAGCGGATAGATCACTCGCACGAATATCGTAGAGAGGTTCGCCCCGTCTATGAAGGCGGCCTCTTCCAGCTCCCACGGGATGGACTTCATGTATCCGAAGTAGAGAAAGGACATCTTGGGGACGGACATGCCGAGGTAGATCAGGATCAGCCCGAATTTGTTCATCAGATGAACACCTGATATGATTTTTACTATCGGCAGCATTACGACCTGAAACGGAATGAAAATACCTACCATGACGAAAGTGAAGGCCAGCTTGTACGATCTCCTCGAGCTGTTGCGTTCCAGCGAATAGGCGAGCATGGGGATAACGGTGACGATGAGCGCGAGAGAGCCGACCGTGACGAAAACCGAATTGTAGAGAGCGGTGACGAATTCCCCGCCGCTGAGTATTTCCTTGAAATTCCCGAGATAGAAATTTTCCGGGAAGGCCAGGAAGCTCTGGATGATCTCCTTTCGTGGTTTGAGAGAGCTGATTACAGTCAGGAAAACGGGATACACGATGACGATTAATCCGACGGTGAGAACAAAATAAATAATGATGTGCGAGAACCTGATCTTTTTCATCTCTGCTCTGGGAGCAGCCTCCAGAGGTGCCCGGCGCAGCTCATCATTGAATGACCTCTCTCTCCCGCAAAAGGGAAAGCTGGGAAAAAGACAATGCAACAATGATGATGAACATGATTACGGACATGGCGCAGCCGGCCGAGAAGCGTGCCTCGTTGAATCCCAATTTGTAGATCAGGACCGACAGTGATTCCGTGGCACCTCCGGGCCCACCGTTGGTCATCGCGATGATGTAGTCGAATATGACGAAACCGTATTTGATCGTCAGGACGATCACGATCTCGAAAATGGGGATCAAATACGGAACCGTGATATAGCGAAAGACCTGCCACGGACTCGCCCCGTCGATCCGGGCTGCTTCGGTAACCATCGAGGGAATCGCCTGGAGACCGGCCAGGATAAGGACGAACGCCTGAGGCGTGTACTGCCAGATATGGACCCAGAGGATGCCGTACAGGGCCAATTTGGCGTTCCCCAAAATATTCGAGGAAAGGGCTTCCGAGCCGATGGCCTCGCCAAACAGCGGCACGATTCTATAGAAAATTTCGTTCCAGATCAGACCGGCCGTGACCATGCTCAATATGGCGGGGAAAAAATACATTGCCCTGAAAAATATCTTGCCTCTGAGTTCCCGGTTGAGAATGAGGGCCAGTATCAGCCCCAGGCCATTGGCTAGCACGGTCAAGAAGAACGTATATTTCAGCGTGAACCACAGCGATCTGTAGAAGCGCATGTTGGTGAACGTCTTTAAGTAGTTCGTGAGGCCGACCATCGAGAAGGTTCTTCCGAAGCCGTTCCAATTGGTGAAGGAGTAGAAGACCCCGTTCAGCATGGGATAGATGTAGATGAAGACGTAAATCAGCAGGCCCGGAAGGAGGAACAGAAAAAACGGCCGTTTGTTGCTCCTGACAATTGCCGACATGGAAAAGGCGCGACCCCCTCTCTCTGAGTGGGACAGGGGCCGCTGCCGATCGGCGCGGCCCCTGCCCTGGTATGACTTCTACTGCTTGAACTGCAGCAGGCTCTCGTAGGTATTGTCGACCATGACGGCCAGACCCCTGATGTAGCCATCGACGTCCTTGTCGACCACCAGTTTCTGGGCCAGTCTTTCCAGCTCAGGGTCTCCCCCCGCGCCGAAATTGTAGTGCACCCAACCGGCGGCGCCCTTCTCGGCGGTCGCTTTCACCAGGGGCTGAATCTCTTCCGCACCGCCTACGACTCCCTTGATCGTGCCGGGAGAACCGTCGACATCCACGAGATGCTGAGCGCGCTCCTTGGAACACAGAAAGTCCATCAACGCGTCGGCTTCGGCCGGATGTTTCGTATCCGAGCAGACGCAATAGGCCGTGTCGATGCCGCCTACCACCCTCGTGTCCTCGGCCCTGTCGGCCGGCAAGGGAAACATCGACATCTCGAAGGGGGGCTCCGCCGCATTCAGGGTCGGAAGCGCCCAGATGCCGTTCATCACCATCAGGCCCTTGCCTTTTACGAAGTCTTCCACCGACTGCTCGTAACCGACGGCGAGGGTGTTACCCTCCGTATACTCTCTCATCTCCAGGAATTTCTGACAGGCCCTTCTCAACCCGGGGACCGTCGCCGGATCGATCTCGTTGGCACCGATGCCCCTCCACGTCTCTTTGGGAGCCTCTAGGGCCATGATGACCGACATCTGCTGCCGGGGAAAATCGGTGAACTTGTCATCGAAAATGAACGGAACCTCGCCCAGAGACTCGATCCTCTTGCACAGAGCGATGAGCTCCGCGTACGTCTCCGGTATTCCCAGTCCGTACTCTTCGAATTTGTTGACGTTGTAGAAGATCCCGAACATGTTCATCGTGATCGGAATGGCATAGTACGAACCGTCTTTGTGGCGGATATCGTCGACAACCGAGGGAATCGCATAGGCCGCATAGGGCTTGTTCTGCAGGTCGACCAGCCGGTCCTCGACGATGAGCAGCTTGAATGCCGACTTCGTGGGATAGTGCTGCATGACGTCCGGCGCATCGTTCGATGCGAACCGGGTCGTCAGTACCTGAATGGCCTCGGTCGGGTTGATCATCGTTTGCACGACCCGGATGCCCGCATCATTGGTGGCATTGAACTCTTCCACCTGGGCGTCCCACACTTCCCGCAGCTGTGTCTTCTGAAGAAACAGCTCCAGCTCTACTTTTCCGGCTTCACCGGTCTGCTGGCCCCCGGCAAACAGTGATCCGGCCAGGCAGACCATGAAGACTACAACCAATCCTTTCTTCATCTTTTCCTCCTCATGACTGGTATTTATCAAGGCCTTGTTTGTTGTTGGTGAAGCTATTGCGCTGATCGGCTCGAGCAGCTGCTGCTTCATCAACATACCGTCTCAAGGCTTGATTGATATTGATCGATTTTAGATCAAAATCTTTTCACAGCATATGAGAAATTTGACATGCCGCATATGAATATTTTGACGGTTTTCCAAAGGGCTGGTAAAGGTGCGGGGCGAGCGGATGCGGGGCGCCCCGCCCCGGGGTTCCGCTTTCCCCCCGAAGGTGATACAGTCTCCCCATGAAAAAAATCGATCACCCGGCATTCGGCGCGTGCGTGGAGCTCGCGGTCGGCCGCACGCGCGCCCTGATCGCACCCGGTCTCGGCCTGTCCCTGGTGGAGTTCAGCGTCGGCGGTGTGTCCGTGCTCGACGGCAGCAGGCTCCGGCAGTTCCTGGAAATCCGCAAGGGCCTTGGGCCGCTCATCCTGCCGCACTTCGGGGAGAGCGCCTTCAGGCCGCCGCACGACCTGTCGGCCATACCCCACACGACGCTGCTCCGGGATGCGGGCGTGGGCGATCCGTTCCAGCACGGCGTGGGCCGCTACTGCTCCTGGGCCTTCGAGACGGACGGCGAGAGTGTGCGGGGCACGATCGACGGGAACACCCGCCTGGCCGGCATCCCCCTGGCCGAGCTGGAGGGCAACGCCTTCGATGCCGCAGTCACCTACGCGCTCGACGGAGAGGGGCTGCGGATCGGCTTCGACCTGAGCGGGGATAAGCCCGTGGCCGGCGGCATCCACTTCTATTACGACCTGGTCGACAGGAAGACGTCGCACGTCGAGCTGCCCGTGGAGGAGGCGCCTGCCGGCAAGCCCGCGCTGCGGCTCGACTTCGGGCAGGCCCACAACACGGTCTACCACCCGCGCGGTACCACGGATTTCTGCACCTTCCGTCTGACCACGGACCGCTACGTCCTGGATACGACGGTGCAGGTCCGCGGGGAGGAGGCGCGGACCTTCGATTCGATGGTCCTGTTCAGCCCGGCAGGGGAATCGTTCGCCTGCATCGAGCCGATCTCCTACCGCCGGGAGCTGGAAAACCACAAGCGCGCCTTCCGGGGTGATATCCTGCTCGCCCCGCGGCCGCTGTAGCGGGCAGCCAGGCGCCCCCTCCAGACACGGTGCGCTTCGAGTCAGCGTGCGGTCATGCCGCCGTCGATCACCAGCTCTGCACCGGTTACGAAGGATGCTTCGTCGCTCGCCAGATAGAGGAGGCCCAGGGCGATTTCCTCCGGCTCCGCGAATCTCCCCATGGGAGTCTCGGCCAGCCGCTGCTGCCGGACCTCGGGTTGATTGTGGATATCCCGGGTCATCGGTGTATTCACGTATCCAGGGAGTACCGTGTTCACGCGTATGTTCTCGGCGGCGTATTGGATTGCCGCCGTCCTCGACAGCGCACGGCAGGCACCCTTGGAGGCGGCGTAGGATGTTGCGAATCGCGGCCCGACGATAGCATAGACCGACGACACATTCACGATCGAACCTCCGCCGCAGCTCCTCATGACGGGTATGAAATGCTTCATGCCGAACAGAGCTCCCTTGGCATTGACGGCAAAGGTCCTGTCCCAGGCATCCTCCTCCGTGTTCTCCACGGTCGGCCTGACCAGCGGTCCGCCGATGCCCGCGCAATTCACCAGGATGTCCACGCGGCCGTAGCGCTCGAACACTCTCGGGGCGAGCTGCGACCAATCGGCCTCGTTCGCCGCGTCGATGCGTTCGAACGTCACCGGGCAGCCGGGCGCCGCAATTTCCTTCGCCAGAGCCTCGCCGGCTTTCCGATTGATGTCCGCTATTACGAGCCCGACGAGACCTTCCCGGGCAAACGCACGGCAGGTCGCCTCTCCGATTCCGCTGGCTCCCCCGGCGACCACCGCCACCTTGTTGAAGAGTCGGCCGCTTTTCATCTTCACAGCTCCTTGTATGCAACTCCTTGTATGCAGCTCCTTTTATGCAGCTCCTTTTATGCAGCTCCTTTTATGCAGCTCCTTATTGGATCCAGGGCTCACTTCGAGACCACAGTGTTGAGGACCGGGCGACCGTCGAGCACGGCCAGCACGCTCTCGGTGGACGTCATCGCAATATTTCGCAGAGCTTCCTCGGTGACGCCGCCGGTGTGAGGCAGTACGAGAACACGCTCATCGGAGAGCAGCGGTGAGCCGAATGGCGGTTCCCTCTCGAAGACGTCGACGGCCGCACGGCGAACCCGCCCGGAGCGTATCGCCTGATAGAGGGCCGGCTCATCGACGACGCCTCCCCGCGCCAGGTTGACGATGCACGCACCGCGTTTCATCCGGGCGAGCTCGCCCGCACCGAGCAGGTGGCGGGTCTGCGGGGTAAGCGGAACGTGCACCGTGACGACATCCGACCGGCGGAGCAGCTCATCCAGCGACGTGTACAGTACGCCGTACTGCGCCGCCGCCTCACCGTCCCGGTTGACGTCGAACACCCGGACAGTCGTACCGAACGGCGACAGGTAGCGCGCGACCCTGCGGCCGATGCTGCCGAATCCGATGATGCCGACGCTCTTTCCGGCGAGCTCGCTCCCGACCGTCGCTTTCCACACGCCGCGCCTCAGTTCGTTGCACTGGCTCTGCACGTCTCTCAACAGGGACAGAATGAGACAGAGCGCCATTTCCGCCACGGCGTTGGTGTTGCCGGAGGGACAATTGGTGACCGCGACGCCGGCGCGCTTTGCAGCCGCGAGATCTATGTTGTCCGTGCCGATTCCGAACTTGGTCACCACCTGGAGGGCCTTTGCGGCCTCGATCACGCGCGCGCTCACCTCCTCCAGGGCCACGATATACGCCTCGGCGTCGGCAACGGCCTCACACACCCGGTCTTCGGACAGGGGGGTGTCGGAATAGATCGCGCTCATCCCGCAGCCGCCGTCGCGCAGGCGCCCGGCCATCAGGGAATCCACGATCGGTTTCAGGCTCGAGGGCAGTGTAACGAGCACTTTTCTGAGCTTCATTTCCGGCTCCTTTGATAGCCCACTGCATCCGTGCCAGTCAGTCTGTGCCGGTTGCCGCTCCTGCATGGCGCCCGGCGCGACGCCGCTGCCTCGAGGCATGAGCCCTGCCGCGGGCAGGCATCACCCGGCCGGCACATCTTCGAAGCGGAATGAAAACAACTCGGCATTGCGAAGGAAAAAACGCAGCTTGCACACCGGCAGAGGGCCGTTCCGCGATTCTCGCGTGAGCAAGGGTCTCTGTTTCCACGTGACCGTATGGGCGACGCTGTCGCCGAGAAACGGGTCACAGCCGTCTCTCGTGCAGGAGGAGAGCACTTCGTCGTTCTCATCCGCAATTTCCACCCGGATCGATCCTCCCTCTCCGCATCTCGCGTTGATCGACAGCTTGTTCCCGACGCCGTACAACGCTCTGGTGCAGAGCACGCCTTCCCGGACACTGTTCGCGGCGACGCTCGCGAAGCCATCCTTCCTCAGCGTGGCCAGACCGAGACCGAAGTTCGAGCCTTGGGGATTCGATGACTCCGGATGATCGAGCCCCTCGGTCGGGCCGCGGAGAAAGAAATCGTGGTGGTAGTTGGTTCCCCCGTGGAAGAACCACAGCTCGTCTCCCACTTCGATCGGTGCGCTCGTGATGGAAACCATCCGGCCGTCCCAGTTTCCAGCCCCGCTCGGAGCGAAGAACGGTTGCCTCCTGTCCACCCGTTTCCAGCGGATCATGTCGCGGCTCATCAACAGCTGTACGTCCATGGTATTGTCGACCTGGTGCAGGACTCCGACCGTGCCGAGGTACATTCTGCCGAGCCGGAACATCGGCATGCCGTAGAATGACTCGTCCAGGTTGTCCTCTTCGTCGTCCGTGGCCGCGATGACCACGGGCTCGCTCCAGTGGATGAAGTCATGGCTTCGGGTCAACCAGAGACGCCGCTGGCTGTAGGAGGTAAAGTTGTGCGGCTCGTGAGGTACGTTGAAAGACCCGCGATTGACGGGGTTGCGCGGATTCGCCGGGTTGGCCGGCGCATTGCGCTGAAGGAAATGCCGGGTGATCTGGACGAAGTCGCGGGGCTCGGGATCGTAGTAGAGAGTCGAGACGTCGCCGAGGCGCGGGCCGCAGCGTCCGAAGCTCGGCGACGTTCCATAGGGGGACCAATGGATTCCATCCGGCGAATGGGCACATTCCGTCCGGCGGCCCCGTTCCGACGGCCCGTCCCAGTAGTGTGCGTATATCGCACGGTAGCGCTCCGCTTCATCTGCCGCGTCGGGATCGATGACGTATCCGCACGAATGAACCTGCCCGTATTCCGGATCTCCGAGGACGATGTTGGTGGGGGCGCCGTTGTGACGCGCAACGTCGAGAAGCGGCTTTTCCCAGTGAATGCCGTCTCTGCTCTGGGCGTACAGCTGACGGGAGAACATGTTGAAATGGTGCGAGCTCAGCCTCCGGTCGGGACCCTCGAGGTCTTCGTACCAGCATTTGAACAGCCCCTCCTCCGGATCCCGTATCACCTGGTGATTCGAATAGGTGAAGTAGAGCAGATGCTCCCACGGCTCGTCGCGCTTGATGAAAGGCGCATCCGCCGCGCGTTTCGGGTGGTAGTGGCGCCGGGTCAGATCCTGGGAGGTTTCGATGAGCAGATTGTCGAGCAGGAGCTGAACGTTGTCGCCTGTGAACAGGTGGGTGGGGTCGAGGCTCAAATCACGCATGTGTATTACCCTCCTCCTGCGAGGGATACGGAGGCTCTTGATCCGGCAAACCATGGCTGTTCATCGTCACGGCCGCTCGGGTGCGCGCTGCCGGATAAGGGGCCGATACCAGGCCGAAGACCGGGGGTCCCGCAATGAGCTTCTCCATCCCAACGGTGACCTTTAATGGTATATTGATTAGTCCTATATTCCCATTTTAGGGATCGTGCCCTGCCTTGTCAAGCCGGCGATCCGGGGAGTGCTCCGAAGCGCTTGACAGGGAGGAATCGATATGCGATAACCAATGTACCTTTATACCGTTCCGACCAGGCGTTCGGCATGCCTCCATGCTCGGGTTAGGAGGAAGAATGGAATTCTATTTGAACTCGGTCAACATCGAGGAAATCAGGGAAATCTACGATTGGGGAATTCTCGACGGCGTCACCATCAACCCTACCATGCTGGCTGCCTGCGATGACTTCCGAGCCGCACTCGACACCATCCGCAGCACGGTTCCGGTCAAGCTTTTTGTTCAGGTCGTGTCTCATACAACGGAGGAAATCGTTCGAGAAGCGGAGAAGCTGCACTCACTGGCCGACAACATCGTGGTCAAGATACACACCAACGTCGCCGGCATCGCCGCAATGGCTCGATTGAAGGCTTCGACGAATGTTCCGGTGTGTGCGACCGCGGTTCATTCGGTGATCGAAGCGCTGGCCGCCGCCAAGGCCGGGGCGGATCACATCGCAGTGTTCCTGGGCCTCCTGGGGGAGGTCGAAGAGCGGCCGGTGTGGGAAATCGTGCAGGATATCGTGAAGACGTTTACCGGTGCGGCGGTTCCGTCCAGGGTGATGACGGCCGGCCGGTCGCTGCAGCAGATCGTCGAGGGATTCAAGGCGGGCGCACACGAGATGACATGCTCGTACCAGATCTGGAAGCGCTTTCTATCCAACGCGCACACTCGGGACAGATGGAATGCATTCAGCTCCGATTGGACAGCCTCGTTCGGCAGTCGCACCTGGCTGTCTGAATGATTCGCGGCTGGGTACTATCGAGCCGTCCTTGAGCTTGGGTGATCGTGTGAGCTATAGTAGACTTCGTACGTCGACTGGAGCGTGAGCTGGAACCGTTCAACAGGTTGACCAAGAGCCGACTCTTCGAGGACGTGGCGAAGGCGCTGCGTGATCGAATTGAAAGCGGTGTCCTCAAGCCGGGCGATCGGCTCCCGGCCGAGAGAAAACTCGCGGAAAGTCTGGGCGTAAGCAGGACCTCCGTTCGAGAGGCACTGAGAGCGCTCGAGCTGACCGGTGAAGTCGAAACTCGAACCGGCGTTGCAGGCGGTACATTCGTCAGGCAGATCTCCCTGCCCCATGCGGTGTCCGTCTTCCAGACACTGTGTCGACGTACCGGGCAGATACTTACGGACGTGATAGAAGTACGCCTGATCCTCGAGACGAAGACCGCGTATTTCGCTGCGCAGCGCCGCACCGATGCTCATCTCAGCGAGATCTACCAGGCCATAGAGACGATGAAGGCCGATCTGAAAGCCGGCGGCATCGGAATCGAGGGCGATCATGCATTTCACCTGGCGGTTGCACAGGCCTCTGAGAACGAATTCCTGCAAGGCCTTGCCCAGCTCGTGGAAGACATGATCGAGAAAACGCGCCTCCACACCCTCAGCATCCCCGGTATTCCCGATGAATCCGTAGCCGACCATTCCACCATAGCGGACGCCATTCGCGACCGTGACGGACCTCTCGCAGAATCCATGATGCGGACTCATCTGTTGAAGGCTTACTCCCTCAGCAAGACGAAGGGCGCAGACGATCCGAACGAATAGAAGCGAGCCGGGTGATCACACCGATCAGAACCGACGACGACCGGATATCGCTCGGAATCCGTAGCTCTGTCGATCGTTGACGCTATTGTGCTTCGACCCGCACTGCGTACCCGTCCTGCATTAGCGCCCCTTGTCAAAGGATCATTGATCTGACATAATTAATATACCTTTATACCATTTCGGATGAAAATTGAGCATGTTTTCATGATCCATGATCGAGGTGTGGAATTCTATCTGGACTCGGCAACAGTCGAAAATAATACGATGTCGATGAATCGAGTTCCCCGACTCGAATCGCCAATAATGGCAGGGAGACTCATCGGGGAGAGCTCTCCGCAGCATTCATAAAAGGAGAACCACATGAATGCAAGAAGGTTGCTCTCGACAGCGATGATCATGTTGATCGCTGTCTCGGCTTTCGCCGCTGGCACGCAGGAAGGCAGTGAAGAAATGATCACACTCTTGCACTGGACGAATGATAGTTTCAGTCCTTCGACCAGTCTCGTCGCTGCCAAGGTCATCTATGAACGGATCTACTCGGAGTTCGAGCAGGAAAACCCGAACATAAAGGTTCGTTACGAAGTACTGCCGGGCGGTACCGAGGCGCATCAAAAAGTGCTTGCCGCTGCCTCGGTAAATCAGTTGCCCGATCTGGGCTCGATTGATGGTTACTGGGTTGCGAGGCTGGTCCAGGGTGACTATATCGTTCCACTGAACGATCTATGGCCCGCAGACGACAGGGCTGACTTCCTGGAGGACGCTGTAAAAGGGGTTACCTTCGATGGAAAGGTATACGCGGTCTGGTTTTATAACGGTTCCCGGACCCACGTATACCATAAGGATCTCGTGAAAGAAGCCGGCTACGATAAACTGCCCGAAGGGCGGGACGAATTCATTCGTGCCGCCAAGAAGATGGTGGGGAGGGACAGATGGGCGGTTATGTACTCCGGGGACAAGAGCGAGTACACCACGCTTCACATGCTTCCGTACTTCTGGGGCTACGGGGGTGATCTTTTCGACGCCCAGGGCAAACCCGCATTCCACGAGGGGAAGAATCGTGAAGCCCTCAGACGCATCTACCAGTGGTATGGGGATATGGTCAACACGCACAAATTCATGCCGGCCGAGGTTGTCAACCTGAACGAAAAACAGATCGTCGACTACTTCTATGCGGGACAAACTGTTGTATGGCCGACATCCTCTTCGAGAATGGCGCCGCTCAGGCAGAATCGTCCGGACCTCTATCCCAAAGTGGGCATAGCCAACTATCCGATGGAGCAAGGCTTCACCGCAGTCGGACACTTGTCCGGATGGACCTACGGAATCTACACGAAAGATCCTGCCCGCCAGGCCGCGGCGTGGAAATTCATCGCCGCCCTGACGAACTCGACCAACCTCGGGCAGCTGAACCAGGCCCATGGACACCTCCCGGTGCGCAAATCGATTGTCGATACAAACAGGTTCTTCGCCGAGGATCCGGTGTTCAAGCAGTTTGTCCAGCTCATGTTCGGTGCACCGATCAGGCCAAGACCTCCAGTACCCATCTATGCCGCCTCCTCGCTGGAGATAGCCGCCCAGGTGGGGCCGGTGATCATGGGAAAAATGACGCCCGACCAGGCGATCGATGCGGCCGCCAAGGCTTCTTTCGAAGAATGGGAGCGAACCGCCAGGTAAGCACGCAAAATGATCGATACGCGGCCCCCGGTATGCATTCCATATTTCGGAACCCGGGGCCGCTTGTCATCGTGCGGCTTCATCGGATGCATGTTCCCGGGATTGGAGACTTTTCAATGAGGAGAAAACACGCTGCCTACATCTGGTTCATCGCTCCAGCAGTTAGTTTTGTCTTGGCCTTCACCATCTACCCGTCACTCTACGGCATATACATAAGCCTGACGGATCTGCATTTCGGCTACGTCGGGTCGCGCTTCGTGGGGCTCGACAACTACATCAGGCTCGTGACCTGGAGCAGGTTCCTGCCGGTTTTACGAAATACGGCGGTGTACGTAGTCGCCGTTGTTGCACTGCAGATGAGCCTCGGCCTGCTGACCGCACTGCTCCTTCACAAGCGCGTAAGGGGTACTCCAATTGCGAGGACCATAGCGATCCTTCCCTGGGCTCTTCCCGCAGTTGTCATCGGACTCATGTTCAACCGGATGGTATCGGGCAGCAAGCTGGGGATTCTGAATTACCTCCTGAGTTTTCTCGGAATGCCTGCACAGGCCTGGCTGGGTGATCCGACACTGGCCATGGTCATCCTGATAGGGGCTCTCGTGTGGCGGGGCACGGCACTGTCAGTCGTACTTCAGCTTGGCGGCCTCCAGACAATTCCCGATGAAGTGCTCGAGGCTGCGCGAATCGACGGGGCGGGATCGGTGACCACTCTCCTGTTCGTGACCATCCCTATGCTGAAGCCGACCCTGCTCGTGAACCTGATCATGGCCAGCGCCGGAACGTTCAACCACGTCTCCATTCCATTGAGTCTCACCGGCGGCGGCCCTCAGGGGGCTACAGAGGTGCTGTCGCTGGCCGTGTACAGCCAGGGCTTCGAGGTGTTGAACGCGGGTTTTGCCGCGGCGATCGCCACGTTCATGCTTGCTCTGAATATAGGACTGACCATCATGTATCTGCGCGTTCTTCGGGAGCGCGAGTGAGGGACAGTGATCTGAGGAGGTACTGGGAGTGAAAACGAGAGCTCTTGTCAGAACGGCGGGCAGATACGGCGGGTTCGTTCTGCTGGCTGTGGTGATACTGTTTCCCCTCAGTTGGGTAGTGCTGTCCTCTTTCAAGGAACCCAGCGAAATCTTTGCCTATCCTCCTACCATATTTCCCAGGAAATTCATCCTGACGAACTATGCCGTTGTATTCGGCAGCACCGAGATGGTTCTGTATCTGAAGAACACGGTCATTGTCGCGGTTCTTTCGGTGGCACTATGCCTGCTCATTGCGGCCCCGGCGGCATATGGTTTTTCGTACTACAGGTTCAAAATGAAGTACACCCTGCTCATCGCCATGCTGGGCATTCAGCTGATACCCGGGGTCGTCAACATCATTCCCTACTACATCATGATGTCGAAAATAGGACTGCTGAATACCTTGAGCGGGCTGATTCTGATCTTTGCCTCAATCCGTATACCGTTCTCCATTTGGATTCTGAAAGCCCATTTCGACACCATTCCGAGCAGCCTTTCCGATTCGGCGCGAATCGACGGATGCTCGGGTGTGCGGATTCTCTGGAACATCATACTGCCTCTGAGCCTCCCGGGATTGGGAGCCGCGGGCTTCCTCACACTGCTTTTCTCCTGGGGGCAGTTCCTCCTGCCGCTCGTGGTGGCCAGCTCCAGGGAGACCATGCTGGTGTCGGTCGGACTCTACAGTTTCTTCGGCGCTGAGGGGGACGTGTATTTCCATCACCTCAGTGCGGCATGCGTAATCGCATCCATCCCTCTGGTGGCAGGCTATCTGCTGGCTCAGCGGGGTTTCGTTTCGGGCCTCACACGCGGGGCAGTCAAGTGAGCCGGAATACGGGATCCGTGATCTCTCCGTGACCTCTAATTGACGATATTGCAGACCGTAACCCGGATTATCCGTATCGAGTAGTGAACGTCGTCCGGGTAGGTGTCGTCGTTCCAGCTGATGCATTCGCTCCCTGCGGTTATCTGTATTTTCTTCGAGGGTGGAATGGAGAAGATTGCACAGCTCATCCCGGCCAGCGGGAATTCGCGATAATCGGTCTTCATCCCGTATCCCTCAAACTTCGGTTTTTTCCTCTTGAATTCCG
The DNA here is from genome assembly GCA_016935715.1 of Spirochaetales bacterium. Classification (GTDB taxonomy): domain Bacteria; phylum Spirochaetota; class Spirochaetia; order SZUA-6; family DRHE01; genus JAFGQJ01. The sequence continues at coordinate 177 of JAFGQJ010000276.1, read as the reverse complement.
CGGGCAGTTGCTGGTACGATGGCGGTCTGCCGTTGTACCTCTCGACGCTCGTATCGGCCACGGCCCATTGGTCCACCCGCAGGTGCATTCCCCAGAGATTGTTTATGCGAAAACGGACCGGCATGATTCCGGCTATTTCATCGTCCCGGCGAAATTCTTCTATTGGCTCGGCATTGA
>JAFGQJ010000275.1 GCA_016935715.1 Spirochaetales bacterium | reverse complement strand
GCCCGATCCACGAACAGCTGGCGGACGGCCGGAAACGAGTCCAGGTGGAAGCGGTACCTTTCGGCCAGCACCGCCGCGACCACCGCCCGGCCGGCCTGCAGGATCGTCCGGCGGAAGACCCGTTCGCAGAACTGCTGCGCCGCTGCGCCGCTGCCGGGCTCACCGCCGGGGGCGCCGGCGGGCTCGCTGCCGGACTCGCCGCCGCGGCGAAGCGTCAGCTCGGCCCCCAGGACAGCTGCCTCCCGCGACCAGGCACCGTGCAGATCGAGCACGTGGGCCGCGTCGGTCGGGGTAAATCCCGAGAGCGCTACATACCCCAGTGCGATCAGACGCTCCAGCCGGGTTTCGAGCAGATACTGCGACTCCGCTCCCCGAAACAGCGTTTCCAGCGATACGGGCTCGCCGCCGTCCAGCCTCTCCAGCAACCGGAGCTGGGCTTCATCCAACCCTCCCGCCCGCTCCTTCCAGCTGCGCTGGACCAGGGCGTAGCGTGCGGCAAACGGACCCGGGGAGCGCCTGCGGTGCTGGCGCCTCAGGTCGTCCAGGATCTCGGGATTCTCGTGGGCCAGGAGGCTCAGGGGTATGAGCCGCCGCGGGCCCAGATCCATCCGCCCCGCTCCGTCCATGTGAACCTCGCTGTCGCCTCCCAAACCGAAGGTGTGGATCTGAACCGCTTCCACCATTGTCTGCCAGCCTCCGACAGTGGCGCCGTCGCGGTTGAGGATGGGCCTGCCGTTCTGCACCAGGGCGACGTCCGTGGTCGTGCCGCCCATGTCGACCACGCAGGCATCGGGACGGCCCGACAGGTACAGAGAACCGACGACGCTTGCCGCCGGGCCGGAGAGGATCGTTTCGATCGGGTATTCCAGGGCGAAGCCTGCATCCACCAGGGATCCGTCGCCTCTGACCACCATCAGGGGGGCCCGCAGATCCTGCTCCGCCAGCATGCCGGCAACCGCCCGGATCAGCTCGGAGAGCACCGAGACCAGGCGGGCGTTGAGGGCAGCGGTAAGGGCGCGGCGGGAGGCGTGCAGGTTGGAGGTGAGCTCGTGCCCGCAGGTGACGGGCAGACCGCAGCTGCTGCGGATCATCCCGCGAACGGCGTTTTCGTGCGAGGGATTGCGGACGGAAAAATATCCGGACACGGCGAAGGCGGATACCCTGGAAGCAAAGGCATCCACCGCCTTGCGGGCCTTGTGCAGGTCCAGGCCCCTCACCTCTGCCCCGGTGGCGTCATGGCCTCCGGCCACGAAGACCACGGGATCCAGCCCCATGACCTCTCCCAGCCGGCTCTGCTCCAGGGCATCGGCGGGATAGCCGATCAGAATCAGACAGATCGACCCTCCCTGCCCCTCCACGATGGCATTGGTGGCCAGGGTCGTCGACAGGGATACCAGCTCGACCTGTTTTCCCCGGCCGGATCGCAGCACCCGCTCCATGGATTCGCGGATGCCGAGGGATAGATCGTGGCGTCTTGTCAGGGCCTTGGCCGAGGCCAGAACACCGGCCTGGCTGTCGAAGAGTACCGCATCCGTGTAGGTTCCCCCTGTGTCGATTCCCAGCAGTACGGGCATGGGAGCAATACTACACGGAAGAGCTGAAAAGATCAGCCGTGAGACACGCGAAAGGGCTGCAGCAGGACCTGGCAGCGGTGCTCGAACTCGGCAAAGGCATCCGCGACGATCGACTGCACACCCCGGCTCAATCCTCCGTAGGTCCTGCGCACCGACAGCACGATCGGCCGGATGCGAGCCTCCAGCTCCTCCCTGCGGACCTTTCCCTGAGCGCTGCCGAAAAACTCGATCTCTCTGCGCAGGACCGCGAGGGTCTCCTGGACCATCGCCCTGAAGGCGTCGGCCCGCAGGATCTCCCGGGTGATGCGGATGAAGTGGTGACCCCGGACGGCCACGGTCACCGCATGCGGGAAGAAGGAGGCGTCCGCGGCCAGCACGCGCACCAGGTAGCGGATGTAGTGCAAGCCGTAGGAGGAAAAACCCTGTCGGAACAGGGAGCGCAGCAGCGCGGCGACGTCCCGCGGCCGAATGCTGCGGCGGATGCGAACCGGATCCTTTCCGCCAGCGGCGGCGTTCCGCTCCCGTCTCCCGGCGGCGAAGCGCCTGATCATGATCAGGGACCGCTGGAAGTAGCAGCGGGGCGAGTACACCTGGTCCAGCAGCCACTTGTAGCCCCGGATCAGCCTGTCCTTGGGCATCTGGGGAACGAAGTTCAGATCGAAGTCGTGGGTGTTGTTGCCGTGGGTTTCGCCCAGGAGCCGGCCCTCCTGCTTCAGGCGACGGTACAGCCTCGTGTTGGGCAGAGCCATCAGCAGTCCGACCATGGCCGTGGGGATCCCGGCCTTCTGGATGAAGACCTTCTGCCGTTCGAAGATGTCCTCCCGCTCACCGTCGAATCCGACGATGAATCCTCCCGAAACCTCGATACCCCTTTTCTGGATTCGGGCGATGCTGCTGAGAATGTCCTCCCGCAGATTCTGCGTCTTGTGGTTCCTGGCCAGGGTCTCGGCGTCGGGGGTTTCGATCCCGACGAAAACCATGGTGAAGCCCGCCTTTACCATCAGGTCCAGCAGCTCCTCGTCCTGCGCCAGGGTGATGCTCGCCTCCGTCGAGAGGGAGAAGGGGTAGCGGTGCTCCTTCTGCCAGGCGGCCAGAGGCGGCAGCAGCTCCTTGACCCGGTGCTTGTTGCTGAGGAAATTGTCATCCACGATGAACAGGGAGCCGCGGAATCCCGTGTCGTAGAGGTGGTCCACCTCCCGCAGGAACTGCTCGGCACTCTTGGTTCGGGGCTTGCGGCCGAACAGCTCGATGATGTCGCAGAACTCGCAATCGAAGGGACATCCCCGGGAGAACTGGAGGGGCATGCTCTCGTAGAGCTTTACGTCTATCAGATCGAATCGCGGCAGCGGCGTCCGGGCAAGATCGGGCCTGCCCTCGGCCCGGTAGATCGGACGGGCATTCCCCTCCTCCAGATCCCGCAGGAACTCCGGCAGGGTGCACTCGGCCTCGTCCAGGACGAAGTGATCGACCCCCTCGATCCTGTCGAAAGAGGAGGTGGGGTACGGTCCGCCGGCCACCACGGTCGTTCCGCATTCCCGGCACAGGGCCACGACCTCGTTGAAGGAGTTCTGCTGGACCAGCATGGCGGACAGGAACACCATGTCCGCCCATTCGACCTGTTCCCTGGACAGG
>JAFGQJ010000274.1 GCA_016935715.1 Spirochaetales bacterium | reverse complement strand
TGCCGATCAGTATAATGCCCCGAGCAGAAATATGAATAGAGCCTCTCCTCCGCAGAGAGGCTCTATCCGAGTTAGCCTGATTCTCCGCTCCGAGCTTAGAATCCGAAGCTGTCCACGTTCTCCGGCGTGATGTCCGCCATGGCGTCGACCTTGATGACATCCCCGTCCAGGCTGATCTTGCCGACTCCCGGCACTTCCATGCCGTCGGTAATCTTGCCGCCCTCCAGCAGGGTTTTGGCTACCCAGTTCATGGAGTAACCGGCGTCCTTCGGATCCCACAGGATGCCCCACTGCATGCAGCCCTCTTTGAGATACGGAGCCGCGTGCCCGGGAATGACCGTGCCTACCACCGTTACCTTGCCGCAGAGGCCTTTTTCCTTCAATGCCTGGGCGGCTCCCGGAGGTCCCAGGCTGCCGAATCCGACGATCCCCTTCAAGTCGGGATAGGCTTTGAGCAGCTCCAACGTCTTCTGCTTCGACAGCTCCTGGTCTTCTCCGCAGGGGATCCTCTTGGTCACCAGCTCGAGGCCGGGATACTTCTGTTTCGCCCACTCCAGCCCCTCATCAGCCCACAGATTGTGCAGGGGAACGGTCAGGGAGCCGACGAAGATGGCGTATTGACCGGTGTCGCCCATGAACTCCACCAGCTTGTCCCAGTGATGACGGCCGAACTCCACGTTGTCGATGAGCTCGATGTCGTAATCCTTGCCGGCCTGGTCGGGAGACTCGTGGGTCAGGACAACGATTCCCTTGTCCTTGGCCTTGGCAAATGCCGGCTCCAGAGCCTTGGCGTCGTTGGGGACTACGCAGATGGCGTCCACGCCCTTGCTCACCAGGTCTTCGACTATCTTGACCTGCTGGGCGGGGTCCGCATCCGCCGGCCCGAGCTGGTAGGCGTTCACGCCCAGATCGCTGTTCGCCTGCTTCACTCCCTCTTCCAGGCGGTTGAACCATGGAATTCCTGTGATTTTGACTACCGTGACGATCTCGTACTCCTCTCCGCCTTTCTCCGCGCCTGCTCCGGCGAACAGGGGCAGCGTGAAGAGCAGAAGAATCGCTGCGACAATCAGCCGTTTAGACCACGTACGCATGACGTACCTCCTTAGATTGGTTTGTATTTGGCAAGAGGGTTGATCCCCTTTGCTTTTCGATGGGAATTTGAGCTTCGATTTTACCATTCGAGTGGAGCAATCGCTGCGAACAGTGATCGTCCCGTAACCCGACGGGTTTCCGCAATGGAAGCGGCTTTTTTCTGCAAATATGTTGACAAACTGTTTATTTTCTGTTATAAACCACATTTATTAAACAATAAAAACGTATTTTTGAACATTTGTCAAGCTGTTTTTGCGTATTCGATGTCATACGAACGAAGAAAACGGATAAGAAACGTCATCAATTTGCTCAACCAAAAAGAAGAGCTGTCGGTGAAGGAAATCGCCGGGATGCTTCACGTGTCGGAAATGACCGTCCGGCGTGATCTGAACGAGCTGGAGCTCCAGGGCAGCGTTCGCAGGACCCATGGGGGAGCAAAACTGCTGGACCCAGGCAGCATTGCGGGAGACCGGTACATACTGGGAGAGCAGACCACGAAAAATGTTCGGGAGAAAAACCTCATCGGGATCAAGGCGGCATCCCTGGTTCAGCCCAACGAGACCATTTATCTTGATTCAGGTTCGACGACCCCGTTCATTGCCAAACACCTGAGTCCCGATCTTCCGATCACCGTCCTCTGCTACACCTTTACGATTGCCCTGGAGTTCTACCCGCGCAAGAATGCCAACTTGATTCTGCTGGGCGGTTTCTTCCATAGGGACTCGAATATCTTCCACAGCGTCGAGAACCGGGCGCTGGTGAGCAGCACCCGCGCGGACACCGCCTTCATCTCCACCGGCGGTTTCGATCCGCAGCTCGGTCTGACCACCTACTTCTACTACGAGGCGGACATCAAGCGGGAAATGATCCGCTCGGCCAGGCAGAAAGTCCTGGTCACAGACTCGACCAAGTTCGGCAAGATCAGCATCACCCATTTCGCCGACCTGGACGAGATCGATGTGATCATCACCGACGACGCAATACCCGGCGAGTACCACGAGATGCTCGCCGAACGGGGTATCGAGCTGATCATTGCCGATCAAGGCGTCAGCCAATAACGATAAAAGGATCTGCACCCGTGAATCTGGAGTTCAAAGGAAAAACAGTGGTCGTTACCGGAGGCAGCCGGGGAATCGGGGCGGCCATCAGCACCCTGTTTGCGGCCAGCGGCGCAAACGTGATGATCGACTATCTGCCGGTTGAAAAGGATATCGAAGGTCTGGATCGTGTCACAGAGGAGATCAGGGACAACGGGGGAATCTTCGATTCACTGGCCGCCGATGTTACCTCTCCCGAGGCCATGGAGGAGTTATGCAGCGCCGCGGTGGACCGGTTTGGAAGCCTCGATATACTGGTCAACAGCGCCGGATTTACCACGCCGGCCAAATTGGAAGAGCTCTCCCCGGAGTTATGGAAGATCGGGATCGATGTGAACCTGAGCGGCGCCTTCTATTCGACGAAAGCCGCCTGTCGACACATGATCTCAGGAGGGCAGGGGAGGATCATCTACATCGGGTCGGCAGGCTCGATTACCGGCGGCGGCGGATCGGCGGCCTACTCGGCGGCCAAGGCGGGAATCAACGGTCTGGTCAGAGCCCTCTCCAAGGAGCTGGCACCCCGGGGGATTACGGTCAACGCCGTGCTGCCCGCCCTGATAGAAACCGATCTGCTGAAGGAGAGAGAACCGGACCAGGAGAAGAGAAAGAAATACATAGAGCGTATACCTGTCGGGCGTTTCGGGACGCCCCTGGATGTTGCCCACGTGGTGCTGTTTCTGGCATCGGAGTACGCCGGATTCGTCACCGGACAGAACATCATCGTCGATGGTGGGGCAACCTATAAATGAGTGAGTGCAACGACCACAGCCGACAGGGCTGAGCGGTCGACATCTGCAACGTTTGGAGGATACGATGAACAAACAGCAAACCCTGGAGAAAGCCTACAAGAACGGATTCGAGGGAGAGCGCAACGTCAGAGGGTGCGCGCAATGCGCCATTGCCGCGGTTCAGGACGCCACGGAGATACGGAATGATCTGGTGTACAAATCGGCCAGCGGTCTCGCCGGTGGAGCCGGGGAGTGCACCGACGGGCTGTGCGGGGGGTACTCCGGAGGAATTATCGCGATGAGCATGTTTTTCGGACGGACCCGGGCGGAGGAGGCGACCGAGAAGGGGCGTGCCGACAAGTACGTATCCTTCCGAATGGCCGCGGCGCTGCACGACAAATTCATGGAGAAGTACGGCACCGTGATCTGCTCGCAGATACACAAGAAGATATTCGGCCGTTCGTTTGACCTGCGGGACGACGAGCAGAAGCAGGCGTTCCGGGATGCCGGAGCCCATGAACGGGAGGACGGCTGCTGTGACGTGGTCGGAGACGGAGCCCGCTGGGCCACGGAATTGATCCTCGATGAAATCGAAGCGAATGGACTGAGCCTGGAGGATTTCAAGGATCTGATCCACACCGAGAAATGATTCACAGCTCGAGACACGACGATCGACGTCGCACAGCGAGCATGTATACGGGAGGTAACTGCCATGCCTGAAGCAGATAAAGAAGGTAAGAGCTACTACGTGGACGTGCCCCAGAAGGGCAAGCTGTTTTTTCTCAAAGGTTCGAGCGAGCTGGATTGGGGGATGAAGAACCGTTTGGCCAGGATATTCAATCCCAGGGACGGACGGACCGTGATGCTGGCCATCGATCACGGCTATTTTCAGGGCCCGACCTCGGGACTGGAGCGAATCGATGTGAGCATCATGCCCCTGGTGCCGGACGCCGACGTGGTGATGTGTACACGGGGTATCCTGCGCACCATCGTACCGCCCTCGGTGACCAAGCCGGTGGTGATCCGGGCTTCCGGCGGACCGAGCATCCTCAAGGAACTTTCAGACGAGCAGATTGCCATGGACATGGAGGACTGCATCCGGCTGGGCGTGTGCGCCACGGCGATCCAGGTGTTCATCGGGGGACAGTTCGAGTCCCGCTCCGTGGTGAACATGACCCGGCTGGTGGACGCGGGTCTGCGCTACGGGATTCCCACCATGGCGGTGACCGCGGTGGGCCGGGAGCTGGAGAGAAACGCCAAGTACTTCCGCCTGGCCACGCGGATCTGCGCCGAGCTGGGAGCCCACTACGTGAAGACCTACTACGTGGAGGAGGGCTTCGACACGGTTACGGCCGCCTGTCCGGTGCCGATCGTGATCGCCGGGGGAAAGAAGCGCCCGGAGCTGGATGCCCTGAAGATGGCGTACAACGCGATCGATCAGGGTGCAGCAGGTGTGGACATGGGACGCAACATCTTCCAGTCCGACTCCCCCGTAGGGATGATGAAGGCGGTCAGGGCGATCGTGCACGGCAAGGAGAAGCCGGACAAAGCATACGACCTGTACCAGACGATCAAGAATAAAAAAACGGGGAACTAGCGACAACCGATGAGCTACCTGAAAAAATATTCACGGGAAGTCCGGGATTTCACGCTGGTCTGCAAGCGCCTGGCCGAGCGGATGTATGTCACCAGCCAGGGAGGAAACCTCTCCTACAAGCTGGAGGACGACCTGATCCTGATCTCTCCCACCTGCGTGTGCAAGTCCGATGTCTCGGAGATGGATGTCGTGTTCATCGATCTTCAGGGCAGGACCAAAGAGGGAACGCGCAAGCCGACCGGTGAGGTGCCGATGTACCTCAACTTCTACCGGGACCGGCCGGACATCCGTTCTGTGATCCACTGTCACCCTCCTTACACCAACACCTTCGCCGTTCTCAAGGGGACCAACTGGCTGATGAAGCCGGTGTTCCCGGAGACGGTGGCGGAGGTGGGCCCGGTTCCGCTGGTCCCCTACGGCGAGCCTCTGACCCAGAGGCTCGCCGACAACTTCGCCCCTTTCGTAAAACGCTACAATGCCTTTCTCATGGAAAATCACGGATTGACGATCCTCAGCCCCGCCGACATCTGGAGGACCATGCAGCTGGTGGACATCCTCGAGATCAGCGCTATCTCGATTCTCCAGGCGCTGGCCGTGGGGGAGGTGAAGGAGCTGAGCCGGGAGGATGTGCGGAATCTCGAGAACACCATGAAGACTCGCAACCTGCCCATGATCGGAGCCCCAGGGGTCAATAGCTCCATGGTCGACCTGTACTTCCCGGGGGAGGGATAGCCGCGGTCCCGGGTGCCCGAGATCCGGGGCGATGAACGCCGCTGCCCTGGTTTTCAAAAACAGATCAGAGCCCTATACTTCGGTATCATCTCACCCGGGCAGGAGGGACAATTGCCGCACGCAT
>JAFGQJ010000273.1 GCA_016935715.1 Spirochaetales bacterium | reverse complement strand
CAGTACCTTGGTTACGATTTCCTGCATGAGCTCATCCCACCTCTCCCGACCCTTATACCACATTCCGGCTCGGTCCTGCAATCACGGGAGGAGTCGGAGGAGTTTGAGGGATCTGAGGAGCTCGTACGCCCTCCGCCCCAGAGAGCCGACGGTTCAGAGAATCAGAGGGTAGGAGGGCTTCAGCTTTCTGAGGTGAGCAGCAAAACTCTTCAGCGGCGCTTCGAAGCGCAGGGCCAGCTCCAGGTAACTGGCATCGTAGTACGTCAGCTGGTTCTCACGGGCCAGGCTCAGAACCCGGTCCGCCGGGGAAATATCATGTTGAAGATGGGTAACGAACGGCAGGCGATTGAAGCTCGAAACGGCCGCCGAGGCCGCCCGGGCAGTGATTCGACCTGTCCGCTGCGCAGCAAGCAGTCCGTCGCCCAGTTCGTACCAGAAGAGCGCGGGAACGAAAACCTGCCCGTTGACTGATATCGTGCCGCGGAGCAATTCCGCCACTTCATCCCCCTGTTCTTCTGCAAGCAAGAGGGCCATGGCCGCCGTGGCATCGAGCACGATCAGTGGGTAGGCCATCAGCGCTCCCGGCCGCTATCCCGAAGCTGTTCGATTTCCTCCACGGATATCTTTTCCCTGGCAAGGTCCCTGAGCTCACGCAGTGCGTCTAGTGAATTCTCTCGGGACAGCGCATCATCTTGTTTGAGAATCGCAACGGGTTTTCCCCGACGGCTGATCTTCACGATCGCCCCTCCCTCCACCTCATCGAGGAGCTGGCTGAAATGAGTCTTGGCTTCGAATGCGCCCACTTCGATGGTTCTCATGATGATATGGTACGCTGAATAAACCAGTCTGTCAACCAGTTGGCTTTCTTTTTATTGGCTTTCTTCACACCCGGGTCCGGTAGTGCCGCCAGATCGAGTATACGATCATCGCCAGCACGGTGATCATGTAGGGGAAGGCCAGGATGAAGTCGGCGGGGACGTTTATCGCACCCTGGGCGTAGTTGGACAGGCTCTCAGCGAAACCGAAGATGAAGGAGGCGATCACGATGCCCCAGGGCGTCTTGTTGCCCAGATAGATCGCCACCAGGGCGATCCAGCCCCGGCCGGAGGTGATGTTGGGCACGAAGGCGCTGAGCTTCAGCGTGAGCATGGCCCCGGCCAGACCGCAGGTGAACCCGGAGATCAGGATGCCCGCCATCTGGTAGCGGCGGGGTTTGAGACCCAGTGAGGTAATGGTGGGGGCGCCCAGTCCCGTTCCCCGGATGCGCAGGCCGAAGGGGGTGCGATAGATCACCGCGGCGGCCAGCACGACGATCAGCCAGCTGAGATAAACGAGAATGTTGTGGCCGATCAGCAGATCTCCCAGCACCGGTATCCGGGCCAGAACCGGAATCGAGAGGGAGGGCAGCCTGGCGATCTCGAAACGCACGATCCCCTTGTTGCCGAACAGCCGGAAGGCCAGCACTACGGTCAGCCCCGAGGCCAGCAGGTTGGTGGCCAGCCCGGAGATGAACACATTGGCCTTGAGATTGAGGCTGACCGCCCCGAACAGGGCGGCTGCCAGCATGGCCGAAGCAATGCCCAGGAGCACGCCGAGCGCCAGACTTCCGGTGAGGCCGGCAAAGACCACGCTGAAAAAGGCCCCGATCAGCATCAGGCCCTCCAGGGCGATGTTGAGCATGCCCGCCAGCTCGGTGAACAGGCCGCCGGTGGCGGCCAGGAGGAAGGGGGTCATGATGCCGACGGCATTGTGGAGCAGGGGGAAGGCGAAGCTCTGCTCGTTCATGGGCGCAACCCCTTCCGGCGGCGGAGGAAGCCGTAGACGGCCTGGGCCGTGATCAGGTAGAAGATGACGGACTGGACCACCGCTGCGATCTCGAAGGTGACGTCGGAATGCAGCATGGCCGCCCTGGCGCCGGCATCGAGATAGGCGAAGAAGACCGCCGCCGGAAGCACCCCTAGAGGATTGTTCTTGGCTATCAGAGCCACGGCGATCCCGTTCCAGCCCATGCCGTAGGAGAACTCCTTGACCGCCATGTGGTAGGTACCCATTATGGCGATCCCCCCGGCCAGCCCGTGCAGAGCTCCGCTGATGATCATCGGCAGCGCCACGTAGGCGGCGGTATTGATCCCCCCGTAGCGGGAAAACTCCCGGTTCAGCCCGCACATGCGCATCTCGTATCCCCAGTGCGTGTAGTACATCAGGAAGAACACCAGCACGCCGGCCAGAAGGGCTAACACGACGCTGATATTCAGCTTGGAGGGCGGATAGATCCCGAGGAAGTGATACTGATCGGCGATGGCGCGGGTTGCCAGCATGCTGCTGTCCGGATCATCCAGGGGTCCGGTGATGAAGTAGTTCACGATGAAGATCACCGCAGAGGAGATCAGGAAGGAGGAGATGAGCTCATCGGTCCCCCACTTCATCTTGAAAAAACCGCTCAGGCCGGCCAGTATCCCGCCGGCCGCCAGGGCGGCAACCAGAGCGGAGGGACCGCCCAGCCAGGCGCCGCTTTGCGGAAGGGCGAGCAGGATCACGGTCGCCACCAGCGCCCCGCTGTAGACCTGCCCCTCCCCGCCCAGGTTGAACACCGAGCTCTTGAAGGCCACGGCGATGCCCAGCCCGGTGAACACCAGCGGGATGGCCATGTTGATCATGTTGCCGAAGTAGTACCTGTTGGTGAAGGGACCGACGAAGAAGTAGTAGATCGTCGTAAGGCGTTGATCGCTCAGGAGCAGGATCAGAACCACGGCGATGAGGAAGGAGACCCCCACCGTGATCATCAGGCCTAGGGTGCCGGCCAGCAGCTCCCCGACCCGGTGCGCCCGCTTCACGACGGATCTCCCTCCCGGGTGCCGGCCCCCGCCTGTCCGGCGGCGCTTTCTCCGGCCGGCCCCGTTTCGCCGGCTCCCGCCTGCCCGGCGGCGTCTTCGGCGTCCGGCCGGTCGTCCCGCAGACCCATCATGTACTCCCCGACCAGCTCCTTGGACAGCGTGCGTTCGTTGCTCAGGGTCGCCACCGCCCTGCCCCGGTACAGCACCACCAGGGTGTCGCAGAGAGCCAGAATCTCGTCGAGATTCGAGGAGATCAGCAGCACGGCGATGCCCCGCCGGCGGATCTCCAGGATCCTGGCGTAGACGAACTCCGCCGAAGCCACGTCCAGCCCCCAGGTCGGCTCGCTGAAGATGATCAGGTCGGTCTGGGCCGCCAGCTCCCGCGCCAGGATGACTTTCTGGATATTGCCCCCCGAAAGGGTGCCCATCGGCACCCGCGGATCCCCCTCGATGGAGAAGCTGCTTGAAAGGTTTCCGGCGAACTCCTCCACCGCCTGCCGGCGAAACACGCCGGCCCGAAGAAAATCGTGGTGACTGGATATGATCATGTTCTCCATCACCGAGGACTGCAGGCTCGAACCACGGTGCAGACGATCAGCCGGCACATAGGCGAGGCCCCTGGCACGATGCTGTGCCGCAGACAGGCCGGTGATATCTTTGCCGTCGTGCAACAGCTTCCCCGCTGAAACCCGGCGCAGGCCCCCGACCACGTCCTCCAGCTCGGCCAGCCCGTTGCCGCTCACCCCGGCCACCCCGACGATTTCTCCGGAGTGGACCTTGAGATCCACGTGGTCCAGCAGCGGCCGGTCCTGGCCCTTCTGGCGCAGGACAACGCCTCTGAGCTCCAGCACCACCCTCCCCCTGTCCACAGCCTCGCGCTCGAACTGGAAGGTGACGCTCCTGCCCACCATCAGCCTGGACAGCTCCCGCTCATCCACATCCGCCGTGTCCCGGACGGCAACCACCCGACCCTGGCGCATCACCGTGACCCGCCGGCTGATGGCCTTCACCTCGCCGAGCTTGTGGGTGATGATGATGATGGTCTTTCCGATCGACTGCAGATTCTCCAGTGTCGCGAACAGCGTGTGGATCTGCTGCTCCGTCAGCACCGAGGTGGGCTCGTCCAGAATCAGCAGCCGGGCCTCCCGGTAGAGGATCTTGATGATCTCCACCAGCTGCATCTGGCCGACGGTCAGCCGTGAGACCGGCAGGGTGGGATCGATGGAGAAACCGTGGCGGCGGATCACCTCCCCGACCTGGGCGGTCGCCCGCTCCCTGTCGAAGAAGATCCCGCTTTTTCGGGGTTCGATGCCCAGAACGACGTTCTCGGCGATGGTGAACTCCGGGATCAGGCGGAAGTGCTGTTGAACCATGCCGATGCCCAGTCGATTTGCATCCAGCGGGCTGTTGATCCGCACCTCCTGCCCCCGCAGCTCTATGGTCCCCGAATCGGGCTGCTCGAGGCCGTAGAGGATCTTCATCAGCGTCGTCTTACCGGCCCCGTTCTCCCCCACCAGCGCGTGGATCTCATTGCTCCCGACTTCGAAATCCACGTTGTCGTTGGCCAGGACGTTGTTCTCCGGGTAGAGTTTGGTGACTGCCCGCATGTGCAGGTACGGCTCTGCGCTCAAGTTTCCGTCCTCCGACAACAGAAGGTGCGGAGGCGGCTCCTCACCTCCCCCGCACCCGGATCACGCGTCTACGAAAGCAGTCGCACGCCTTGTTCGGCAGCCCTACAGCGGCGGCGGCTCCAGGTGCAGCTCCCCGCCGCGCATCCTCTTCAGCAGATCGTCCATCCTGGCCCGTACATCCGCCGGCACCGTCTCTATGTACAGGGGATCCTGGTCGGCGAAGTCGATGTATCCGTCTCTCGTGTGAACGATCTCCGCCCTGCCGAACTCCAGGGTACCCTGGATCGCCATGTTGACGCGCTCATAGGCGGCTTTGCTTTGATTGAGCAGGGCACAGCCCACGACCGTGCCGGGGGCAGCCTTGTAATCATTTGCGTCCACCAGCAGAACGTATTTCCCCCGCTCCTGGCAGGTCTTGATCACGCCCTGGTTGGCGCCTCCGGCAATGGTGAGGATCACGTCGACACCGGCGTCTATCATGCTTGCGGCCAGATCCGCCGCCTTGTTGGCATCGTACCAGTTGCCGATGACGCGGTAGTCCACCGAGAATCCGGGGTCGACCGCCTTGAGGCCGGCCTCGAAGCCCGGCTTCATCATCCTGGTGAGCGCCGGATATTCCTGGGCGACCACCATGCCCGCTTTGAGATCGGGATTGGCTCCGGTCATATCGCTGGTGGAGACCAGGGCGCCCAGGTAACCGTCCATGTAGGTCATCTCCATCTGATTGTACAGCAGGGTGTGGATCTGCGGATGCCCATCCAGATAGGCGTCCAGGATCAGCCATTTCTGGCCCGGAAAAATTTCTGCAACCGGAACGGTCACGAACGGCATGGCCGGATTCGACGTGACGATCAGATCGTAGTCGCCCGTGGCTGCCAGGGAGGTCATCTTCTCCTCCCACTCCGCCTGGTTGAATCCCGCCTCCAGGACCTTCACCGTTGCATGGGCATGCCCGGCGGCAGCCGCCCCGGTACCCTCTACCAGCTGTTCGTAGATCGGCGAACCGGCGACCACGCCCGGTACGAACACGGCGATGTTGAAGGGTTTCGCTTCCGGGACCGCTGTTTCCGTTTCCCCTTCCGCGTGCAGGAATCCGGGTGACAAGCTCAGGAGCGCCATACCGATCAAAACTATATTTCTCTTCATAACGATCTCCTTTACTCAGGCGCTTTCTCTCAGGTGTCCATCATACACGATAATCCCTGTTCTTCGCTACAGAACGACCGGCCTGCGCCGCGCAGCTGCGGCCGTGCAGCTCCCCGCCCATGCATCCCCCGACCGTGCACGCGGGCAGAGGATTCTGAAAATTCACCGCGAACTTCGGCCTATATCCCTTGATTATATTGAATTTACCAGTACAATATGCTGCTGGAATAAAATTGATAACGATTGTGGCTGCCAGGCTGCAATAGATATATCATTTTTGAACCTTTTTCCAACTACCAAATGAGGGAACCTGCATGAAGACGAGAAGAGTTCTGATTCCTGTCCTGGTTGTGATCGTCATCGTGGCTGTGGCCGTGGCGGTCTACCTGGTCATGAATCCTGTGGACACGACCCTGGAGTTCGTGGTTCGCGATGCAGTGAGCAAGAGCTGGGTCTGGGAGGCTACCTTTAGCCTGCAGGACAGGGTCATCCGATCTCACTTTCAATCCGACCGGGGACCGGTACCCCAGGTGTTCACCCATCTCGAACCGGGAGAGGCAACCCTGGAGATCAGCGCCCCGTCCTACGTGGAGCAGTCGATCCCGGTGACCTTGAAGCGCGGAGAAAACCGCCTGAGCGAACCGATCGACCTGGTGGGCTACGAGATCCCCGACCTGACCAAATGGATCATCTTCGAGGATCGGGTCGGCAACGACCTCGTCCAGGAGATCCGCCCGGTCAGCTCGGAGGGACCGGCGGTGCTCAATCACCCCTGCCTGGATCTGTGGATCGGAGCCCGGGTGTCGGTCCAGATCTACGACGGCCTGCCCGCGCAGGAGGAGACCGAAGAGGGATCGGAACGCGGGGAGGAGTTGTTCAAGGGCGTGCTGCAATGGGAGTGGGACGGAATTCCGGAAACCACATTCCGATACAGCTCGTTCATCCCCGGCTCCAAGATCAAAGCCAACTCCGACCCCTACTGGGTGATCGACTACCTGATCGTCGTGCCGGATCCCAGGAAAATTACCAGGGAGGAGATCGATCGGATCATGGAGAAAGCCTGGGAGCTTCCGCCGGAGGCCATCGAGCCCTACCTGGAGCCGTACAGCGAAGAAGGCAAACTGAAGCCATACGTGTTCACCTCCTGGAACGTTGAAGGAGCAAGCTCATGATCCAGACCAAGAACCTGACCAAACGCTACGGCAAGTTCACCGCCGTGGACCAGGTGAACCTGAATATTCCCGCCGGGGAGATCTACGGCTTTCTGGGGCCCAACGGGGCCGGGAAGACCTCGACGATCATGATGCTCCTGGGCATCGTCAAGCCGACTTCCGGCGAAATCCGCCTGTTCGACGAACCTTACAGCTCCCGGCGCCTGGACCTGAGGC
Source organism: Spirochaetales bacterium (assembly GCA_016935715.1). Lineage (GTDB taxonomy): Bacteria > Spirochaetota > Spirochaetia > SZUA-6 > DRHE01 > JAFGQJ01. The sequence goes on along the minus strand of JAFGQJ010000273.1, from coordinate 17,898 downwards.
GCCGCATCGGCGTGGTTCCGGAGAAGCATCCCGTGGGGATGTGGAGCTGGATGACCGCCGGAGAGTATCTGGAGATGTTCGCCGACCTGTTCGGGCTGGAGGAGGCGGACAAGCGCATCGATCACCTGCTGGAACGGGTCGGGCTGGCGGAGGTGAAGAACAAGAAGTTCTCCGAGTTCTCCCGGGGCATGCTGCAGAAGCTGTCCATCGTTCGAGCGCTGCTGCACGATCCGGACATCCTCTTTCTTGACGAGCCGATCTCCGGCCTGGATCCCTTCGGCGTCAAACAGATCCGGGACCTGATTCTGGAGGAGAACCGGGAGGGGCGGACGATTTTCATATCTTCCCACATCCTCTCGGAGATGGAGAAGATCTGCCACCGGGTGGCGATCATCTTCGCCGGGAAGCTCAGGGCCGAAGATCGGATGAAGAGCATGCTCACCTCCCTGGCGAAGGACCGGGAGATACACGTTGATCTGGAGGAGCTGCCCGCCGATCTGCCGGCCAAGGTCAAAGCCCTGGACTTCGTTCAGGAGGCGACGGGACATGAGCGAACCCTGATGGTCAAGGTTCCCAAGACCGGAGACTACCGCAAGGCCCTGAGCAAGTACCTGATCGACCAGAACCTGGTGCCCCTCAGCATCCAGGAGAAGAGTCTCAGCCTCGAGGAGGCCTTCGTCACGATCACCAAGGAAAACATCGACCTGTTCGCAGGCATAGGAGGCGAGGAATGAACCAGAGAGCCCACGCCACGACCGTTCTCGCCAGACGGCGGATTTTCGAGACCCTGATCAGCCCGGGCTTCTACGTGGCCCAGACCATCGGGCTGATCCTGGCCTACCTGCTGGTGGCCGGCTTCCTCCGGGCAGTGGATTCCAGCGGCTTCGACTATCAGCTCAACACCGCCTACGACCTGATCGGCAGGAGCCTGGTCGGCGCCTTCGGCGCGACCTTCGTGGAGAAGCTGTTCTCCGAGGGACCCTTCCTGTTCGTCCTGTACGTCGCCTTTCTCCCGGTCCTCCTGTACCTGGCGGTGAGCTCGGTGTTCCGCTTCGGCCTGGAGAAGAAGGTTGGCGCCCTGGAGCTGCTCACCTACGGCCCGGCGGACGGCACCTCCTACTTCCTGGCGGCCCTGATCAAGGACATCCTCATGACCGCCATCTACCTGGTGGTGCTGCTGGTCTTCCTGATCATCGCGGGGCTCCTGAACAACCTGGTCCCGGGTCCGTCTTTCTACTACAGCCTGATCATCCTCTTCTTCCTGTCCATCGCGATCTATGCCTACGGGATCTTCGCCTCTTCCCTGACGGACAACTCCGCCTCGGCGATCGCCGTGTTCCTGGGCCTGGTCCTGTTCTTCATCATCATCATGATGGGCTCCTTCACCATCGTCAGCGGATACGTGCGCAACCTCTCCAGCGTGTTCGCCTGGATCGTCAAATGGATCTCGCCGCTGTTCTACTGGGATCTGGCCCTGCGGTTCGTCGAGGTAGGCAACTGGGGGATGTACTTCATCGGAATCCTCCTGCTGCTGGTGCTGTCCGCTGTGGTTCTTCTAATCAGTCATCTGACCATGAAAGCGAGGGGTGTACGATCATGAAAACTCTACGAATTGCCGTCCCTCTGCTCCTCCTTCTCTGCGCCGGAGTGCTGTTCGCCGACGTGCCCGTGCGGGAGGAACAGTTCATCTACTCGATCCTGGCCTTCAACGGCAAGGATTACGCCGGCACCTTTGCCCGCGAAGATGCGGACACCATCTACCTGGTGGCGGATGTCGACAACTTCATAACGGTTCGCAACGTCTTCGTGTATTTCTGGCCGATCACCCAGGACTGGAAGACCGATACCTCGGCTCTGAACGTCCCCTTCGAGGGCACCCTGGAGCTCGGCGGCAGGGAGGCCGAGCCGGAGACGATCGGCATGACCCCCTACACCTACTACAACATCCGGGGGGAGTACGAGCTGAACTGGAAGGTCGCCAAGGAGGCGGAGGCGGAGGCAGCCTGGCAGCACTACCAGGATCTGATGGACGCCTACTGGAAGTCGGTCTCTCAGTACTACGAGAGGCGGGCCGCCTACGAGGCCGTGCTCAACGAGCTGACCGTCATGATCACCAGGCTGCGGGACCAGGGACAGGACGTGAGCGCCCTCATCGAAAATCTCCGGGAACTGAAGGCACCGCCGGAGCCGCAGTACCCGACCGAGTACATCGTGCCGCCGGTGCCGGTGCAGAAAGCCTTCATCCTCAATCTCCCCGTCGGCGAATACGACATCCGCTTTTTTACCGAGGACGGAAAGATAATGGAGGGTTCGGAGCGCAGGATCGTGGCCTTCCGCAAACGCCGTGCCGAGGCGATCGGGCTGGAGGTCATCCCGGGAGACAAGTGGACCCGCCCGGTGGAATCCAAGACTCCGGCTTCGGTGCTGTACATCGACGGCTCCACGGACCTGTACGTCCGGCCGTTCTACCAGCAGGAGTACAACGACCTGTTCTACGAGAAGATGCGCAAGAACGACGCCAAGGGCAACCCCACGCTGATGAAATGGGTGAGGATCCAGCAGGTGCCGAAGGCGAGGGTGGAGGTCACCCGGCCGTCTTCCGAGGCACAGATGGTGATGGAGGAACCGTTCTACGTCGAGCAGGTAAAGGGTGCGGCGCTGGGCTACCAGATCGTGCCGTTCGATCCCGAAGGCAAGCACAAGGACAGGGAACCTTCACTCCGGGCGTTCCACGTTCCCATTTCACCGGATCAGCGGGTGATACGCATGCGCGTCCAGGACAAGGACGGAGAGTATCTGCCCTCCAGCGAGCGGCAGATCCGGATCATCAGCATCTCCCGATTGGGATTGATCTCCCTGATCCTGGCCGCCTGTCCCCTGATCGTCATGGTCATCGTCATGGCTAGGCGCTCGCGCAGGTACACCAGCTAGAGCGGCTTCCCGATCACGCGCTCCAGCTCGGCCAGCCAGCGCCGGTAGGCCTGCCGGTAGGCGGGAGCCAGCTCCCGGTTCACTTCGACGACCCGCACCCGTTTCAAGCCGGTGAAGGCGCTCGTCAGGTCGTAGAAGCCCGCTCCGATACCGGCCCCGCGGGCCGCGCCCTGGGAGCCGTCGGTGTCGTACAGCTCCACGTCCGCACCGGAGATCGCGGCGAAGGCTTCGGCGAACAGGGGGCTGAGGAACATGTTGGCAGCCCCGGCGCGCACCCGCTCGATCCGCAGGCCCATGCCCTCCATGATCTCCAATCCGTACTTCAGAGCAAAAACGATACCCTCCTGAGCGGCCCGCAGGAGGTGGGCCCGGGTGTGCCGGTTCAGATCGAGACCTTGGATGGAGGCCCCGGGATTCCGGTTGCCCAGGGTCCGCTCCGCCCCGTTTCCGTAAGGCAGAACCACCAGCCCGTCGGCTCCAAGCGGAACCGAGGCGGCCAGATCGTTCATCTGCCCGTAGGCGGCGCCGGGGACGGCCGCCTGCCCGCTCATCACGTTGTGCCTGAGCCAGCTGTTGAGAATCCCCGCTCCATTGACGCACAGAAGCGTTCCGTAGCGCGGGGAGCTTCGGCTGTGGTTGACGTGGACGAAGGTGTTGACCCGGGAGGCTGAATCGTAGCCCGGCCTGTCTCCGACCCCGTAGACCACGCCGGAGGTCCCGGCCGTGGCCGCCACCTCTCCGGGGCGGAGCACGTTCAGCGACAGGGCATTGTTCGGCTGATCCCCGCCGCGGTAGGCCACGGGAATCCCCGCCTTCAATCCCAGGCTTGCCGCCGCCTCCGCGCTCACCTCGCCCTGAAGCGCGAAATTGTCCACCAGCGGTGGGATCAGCCGCTCGGGAATCCCATAGTGCTCCAGGAGAAACGAAGCCGCTTCCCCCTCCAGGAAATCCCAGAGGATCCCTTCGGAAAGCCCTGAGGGCGTGGTGCTGCGGATTCCGGTCAGGCGCCAGGCGATGTAGTCCCCCGGAAGCAGGATCGTGTCCGTCTTTTCGAAGATCTCCGGTTCGTGCTGCCGCACCCAGGCCAGCTTGGAGGCCGTGAAGTTGCCCGGCGAGTTCAACAGGCTGCGCAGGCAGCGTTCGGGACCGAGATCGGCAAAAGCCCTTTCCCCGATCTCCACGGCCCTGCTGTCGCACCAGATGATCGAGGGACGGAGCACCCTCCCCTCCCGGTCGATGCAGACCAGGCCGTGCATCTGGTAGGAGATGCCGACCGCCTCGACTTCGGCGAGCTTCGCCCCGGAGGCGGCAATCCGGGCGGTGGCCTTCTCCAGGTGCTCCCACCAGACCGCCGGGTCCTGCTCGGCCCAGCCGGGCCGGGGAGCCCGGATCTCCAGCTCCCGATCCGGCGAGGCTGCCGCCGCCACGGTGGTACCCGAATCGATCGCCAGGAGGCTCGCCTTGATCGAGGAGCTTCCCACATCGTAACCCAACAGGTATCCGCCCATGGCTCAGGCTCCACCGCGACCGCGGTATGTCTCTGCGGATCTGCCGGTATAGCGGGCCATGAAGGTGATCAGCACCAGGGACAGGACCAGGATGATGGTGGAAATGGCATACACCTTGGGAGACAGGCCGAAGCGCAGCATCCCGTAGATGTACACCGGCAGGGTCATCCACGTGCCGGTCAGGAAATAGGAAATGACGATCTCGTCGAAGGACACGGTGAAGGCCAGCAGCCCGGCGCCGATCAGGGCGGTGCGGATCATCGGCAGGGTCACGTACCAGAAGGTCTGGACCGGGTTCGCTCCCAGGTCCATGGCGGCCCAGCGGTAGGTCGGGCCCATGCGCAGCAGCCGGCTGGAGACCTGGAACATCACCAGCGGCGTGGTGAAGGAGACGTGCCCCATCAGGATCGTGAACATCGACAGAGGCACGTTCAGATTCCGGAAGAAGATCAGCAGGGTCAGGCCCATGATGATTCCGGGCAGGAGGAAGGGCAGCATCACCAGGGCACGGAAAACCCCTTTCCCGGGGAACTCCACCCGGGTAATGAAAAAGGCTCCGGCGGTGCCGAAAACCGTGGCAATCACCACGGCCGAGAGCCCTACCAGCACGGTGTGCCAGAAGGCGGTGAGCAGTCCCGTGTCCTGAAACAGCTCCCGGTACCATTTGAGGGTCAGTCCGGACAGGCCCACGATGGTGCGGGTGGGGCTGAAGCTGAACAGCAGCACGATGATCATGGGGAAATAGAGAAACACGAAGATCAGGATTCCGTAGATCTTGAGCCACGTACCGCGGCCCCGGCCGGCTGCCCGGGATCTGCTACTCACCGAGGAACCCTCCTTCGGTGGTCCCGAATTTAGAGGTGAGCCCCAGAATCGTCACTGCGATCGCAAAGAGGATGAAGCCCAGGGCCGCGCCCAGGGGCCAGTTGAAGGCGAATCCGAACTGGCTCCAGACCAGGTTTCCGAACATGATGCCCTGGGTTCCCCCCAGCTGCAGGGGAATGATGTAGTCCCCCAGGGCTATGATGAAGGAGAAGATGAACCCGGTGATCAGCCCGGGCAGCCCCAGCGGGAGGATCACGTTGAGCAGCGTGCGCAGCTCGCCGGCTCCCAGATCGCTCGCGGCGTCCAGGAGATTCCTGGGGATCTTCTCCAGTGCCGTGTACACGGGGATGAACACGAAGGGGATGCAGATATAGGTCAACGTGATAGCTATGGCGAACTGGTTGTAGAGAAAGAAGCTCAGCGGCTCCCGGATCAGCCCGATGGCCATCAGCGCCGAGTTGATCACCCCCCGGTTCCCCAGAATCGTGCGCCAGGCGATGATGCGCACCAGGTAGCTGACCCACAGGGGGATGATGCAGAGCATGAACAGCAGGTTGCGTCCGCGGCGGATCTTGAAGCTGACCAGGTAGGCCAGGGGAAAGGCCGCCGCGATGGAGAGCACGGAAATGACCAGAGCCAGGCGGATGCTCTTGAACAGGATGCGCGCGTACAGGGGATCGGTGAAAAACAACCGGTAGTTTTTGAGGGTAAGGGTGGTGTCGATCACCAGTCCGCTGGAGGAGTAGAAGCTCATGAGAAAGGTGAACAGCAGGGGGATGATCACCAGGGCGAGCATCCAGACCGTGATGGGAATGCCCTTGATGAACGCTGCAGGGCTGGAGACGCGGCGCTTCATCAGAGCGCCTCGGCGCTGTACTTGATCACGTCCCTCTCCTCCTCCAGCGGAAAGACGATCACGTCCCCGGCGCTCCAGGCCACCTCCACCGTGTCGCCGACGCGCAGCTCCGGCGGCCAGCCCACCGCCTGCACCACCGCGCGCAGCTCGGAGCGCCCGATGCGGCAGGTTGCCTCGTAATCCGTTCCGCGGTACACGATGCGGGACAGCTCGGCGGACACGCGGTTTTCGACGCTGCGCTGAGGATTGATCTGCATCCTTTCGGTCCTGATGCACACCAGGGCTTCGGCGCCCTTGCCCAGGTCCACCGCCCGATCGGCCCTGACCTTCCTGCCCTCCACGTCCAGGAGGCAGCTCTTCCCGTCATTCTCGAGCACCGTGCCGTGCACGAAGTTCATGTCCCCGATGAACGAGGCCACGAAGGCCGTGGCGGGATTGTTGTAGATCTCGTCGGGGGAGGCGATCTGGTGGGCCAGCCCGTCCTTCATCACGGCGATGCGGTCGCTCATGGTCATGGCTTCCGTCTGGTCGTGGGTGACGTAGATGAAGGTGATGCCCACGTTGCGCTGGATGTCCTTGAGTACCTTCTGCATGGCTACTCTCAGCTTGAAATCGAGGGCTCCCAGCGGCTCGTCCAGCAGCAGCGCGGCCGGCTCATTCACCAGGGAGCGGGCCAGGGCGATGCGCTGCCTCTGTCCGCCGGACAGCTGCTGGGGAAGACGGTTCGCGAAACCCTCCATGTTCACCAGTCTCAGGACCCGCTCGATCCGCGGCCCGGCCTCGGAGCGGGGGATCTTCTTCATCTTGAGCGGGAAGTAGATGTTCTTCCAGACCGACATGTGGGGAAACAGTGCGTAGTCCTGGAACACGGTGTTGACATTGCGCCGGTGGGCCGGTGTGCTGCTGACATCGCTTCCCTCCAGGAGGATACTCCCCTCGGTGGGGACCTCCAGCCCGGCGATCATGCGCAGGGTGGTGGTCTTGCCGCACCCGGAAGGTCCGAGCAGGGAGAAGAACTCGCCCTTCTTGATTTCCGTGCTGAACTCCCGGACCGCCGTGACCTCGTCGAATCTCTTGGTCACCCCTACCAGGTCGATCGCGTTGTCTGCTTTCATTCTCCCTCGATACGCCCTATATGGAGTCTCGAAACATGAAACGGGCGGGTTCCGTTCCCGTGAATATCCCGGGGAGACGGAACCCGCCGGTCGTTCGCACCCGGCGTGGGTGCTACGGTCTGGCCTTCACCTTGTTCCAGGTCTCGACCCGTTTGCCGGCGTCTTCCTCCGGAACCATGATGTACAGGGGAGCGGGGAAATTACCGATGTCCTCGCCGTACCAGAAGGTCGAGTCCAGGACCACCGGGTTGAAGCCCGATGAGCCGGCGGGATTGACGATGCCGAACCCGACCAGCGCGGCAAGCTCTTCCTGGCCCTGGTCGCCGATCATGTAGTCCATGTACTTCAGCGCCAGATCGAGGGAGGCGCCCTCGGTTGGCTCGGTGATGACCCAGCCGTCGATCCAGCAGATCGTCCCTTCGGTCATGGCGTACTGGGTGAAGCTGTCCCGCACTCCCGCTTCCTCCAGGCGCAGGTTGAGCAGGGCGTCATTGCCGCCCAGCACCACGTAGGCGTCCTCCGCGGTCAGCACGCCGAACTCCGAGTCCAGACCGGTCGTAAAGGTGCGGGCGTTCTGCTTCCACTGGTACAGGCGGTCGGCCACCCTGTCCCAGTCCCCGGCGGCAAAATTGAAGGGGGTCTTGATGCCCACGTGTATGGCGGCGATGCTCACCACGTTGGAGGATTCGTCGAAGAAGGCGGTGTAGCCCTTGGACTGCGGTGCGGTGAGGATGTCGAGGGACACGGTCTGGTGCTTGCCGTCCTTGGTCTTGGTGAGGAACGGGGCCAGCATGTCGGCGGGCACCTTGCCGGTGTTGATCGTGATGGTCTGGGTACCCCAGACGATGGGCACGTGCAGCTTGCTGCCGTCGGGCATCTTGCCGTAGGGATGCTCCCGGAAATACTCGCCGATCTTGCTGTAGTTGGCGAGCTTCGAGGTATCGATGGGCTGGATCAGCCCCGCGTCCCTGTACATCAGCACCCGCCCGGAGTCGATGGACACGATGTTGTACTCCGAGGGAGCGGCCTTGACCTTGGTGAAGTGCTCCTCCACGGTGCCTGCGTAGGTGACCTTGACGTCGCAGTTGTACTTCGCCTCGAATGGAAGCACCCAGCTGTCCTCGGCATAGCCTTGAAAACAAATGATGCTTAGGGTCGGTCTGCCCGCCTCTTTGCCGCCCCCTGCCCACACGGTCGCAGACAGGGCGAAAAAGAGCACGACCAGTACTAGAAAACATTTTTTGAGCATTTGCTCCTCCTTAGTTCCCCGGCCGGTTGGAGCCGGCCGACTTGGATTTGGATGGATCGGTTATCGATACGGGAATTATACGCCGCATCCGCCGTCTTGTCAAAATTCCTCCGGGCCGGCGCCGGCACTGCCGTCCCCGAGCCGCAGCAGCCGGATGTCGAGCTGCTCGCAGAGCTGGCAGAGGGCACGGCCGTGGCTGCCGGAAATCACGATCCAGTGCTGGCTCACCCCGCTGTCCACGGATCGGCGGAAGAACTCCCTGACCGGCACGTCGAGCCTGCAGAACAGGTGGGAGTTGCCGTCCATCCTGGCCGCACCGGGCAGGGATTCCCCCTCCACCACGACCCACTTGAGCTTCTCCCCGTCCCACACCGAGTTCACGACGGTGACCGGTCCGCTGCGGTATTTGAAGAAGCTGACCGCGCCGCTGAAGCGGTCCGAATTCTCGTATTCCACGTCGGGCACGATCCGCACCGGGCAGGCCGGGTCGGCGTTGACCGTGTCGTGGTATCCGGCATGGCCGAGCAGCAGGGCGTTGGCCGCGTGGTCCACGCTGAAGGTCTCCGTGTAGAAGGGGGACTGGCCGCTGTAGCTGCGCAGGATGTACATGCACAGCCCCGCGGCGACATCCGCCTCCATGGAGATGACCGCGCCGGAGGCGGACAGGCGGGGATTGGTCAGGCAGGGACGCAGCCCGAAGCTGTCGTGCATCTCCTGGATCACGTCGTTCATCGCCAGAACCTCCAGCCGCTCCTCCTGCATGACCTGTTCCAGCGCCAGGGCGTAGCGGATGCCCTCGGTCAGATTCCGCTCATCCACCCCGATCTCCTGCCCGCCGGCCTCGATCTCCCTTCGCAGCTCCTGGACTGCATCCGGGGACAATCCTTGAGCCGCCGCCCGGACGCGCTCCAGCTCCAGGTAGCGCAGCTCGACGCCGTAGCGGGTGCGCAGGGAGAACTCGTCTACGTAGGTGGTGGACATCTGATCGCAGGGAAAGGGCAGAACCCCGACGCGCAGACCCCTGAGCTCGGCCCGGATACCCATGGCGCGGGTCCTGTTCTCCAGCTCCCGCCAGAGCTCCTTGTCCGCAGCGTGCCCCACGACCGAGCGGTAGCGGTAGCCTTCGCGCCTGAGCATGCCGGACAGCTGCAACGTGCACACCGCCCCGCTTCCCTGGATCATGCTCTGAAAGGGCACGAACTGCGGAAGCGACGAGGCGGGGGAGAAGGTCCACAGAATCAGGGGAAGATCACCCAGCCCTTCCAGGGCGGCACGCACGATCGCATCCTCGCACCACATCAGCGGACAGAGCAGCACTCCGGCCACTTCGGCCCGCCGCACCTCCGCCGCCGCCCGACGGGCCTGCTCGACGGAGTACAGGACGCCCGGACAGACCGGCTGCAGGAAGCGCCCGAGCCGGGCGACCGTCTCGGAGGCAACCGCCTCCACCCGGGCGGAGGTGTCCCCCGAGGGATCCTGCAGCCCCACCTCCCGGAACCATCCGGAGGTCACGAAGAGTATGCCGATCTTCGCTTTGCCGCTCCGTTGCTCCGTCACGCCTTGCCCATGATGGTCTTGACGATGAACAGCTCCAGATCCTCGTAGTTGCGCGTCTTGCGGTACTCCTCCAGCCTGGCCCGATCCAGCCCCTTCACCACCTCCAGCAGGAGCAGGAAGATTTCCCGGCTGTGGGACAGGTGGTGGGTGGCCACCGAGTCCTCCTGGGTGCGCAGGGCCTTGACATCAAGGCCCACGAACTCACCCCTGGAGCCGAAATCATTGTCATACAGGACCAGCACCTGGTCGAAAGCCCGCTTGAGGTTGATCGACCCGAAGATGCGGTCCTCGTCGAACTTCAACCCGTTCTGATCGTTGAGGTGCACGCTCCACAGCTTGTTGTGATACAGGGCGTAGCCCATCTCTATGGCCGGATCCAGACCCGCCAGGATGGCGTGGGCACTTTCGATCAGGATTCCGCAGCGCGCCGGGTCTACGGTCTTGTAGCAGAGCGCCAGGAAGTGCCCCGTGGTGGGCAGGTAGGCGTGGTCCATCGGTTCGTTGGGCTTCATCTCCCCCAGGATGCGGATGTGGGGATCGTACTCCAGCATGGCGTTCACCGCCTCCACGAAACGTTTGGAGGCCAGCACGTGATCCTTGGACTCGTTCACGTAGATCCCCTCCCGGGCGGGCCAGAGCACGATGTTCTTGGTTTCCAGCACGTTGGCGATGTCGATCGTCTTTTTGCAGCGATCGGCGGCGTACTGTCGTGCCTTGGGATCGTTGGCGGTGAATCCGCCGTCCACGGTCATGGGATGCTCCCACAGCCGGGGAGCCACGAACTCCGCGGCCAGCCCCTCGCCGGAGATCATCTTCTTCATCTCCCGGGCCTCTCTGATCATCTGGTCGTGGGGGACGTCCACGCTGGGCACCGCGTCGTCGTCGTGGAACTGCACGCCGTCGAATCCCATCTTCTTGTACGCCTTCAGCTTCTCGGCGAAATCCACGCTCTTTCGAACCGTCGGGCCGAAGACATCGGCCCCTTCATGGATGTTCCAGGGGCCGAAGGAAAACCTGAACTGAGCTTTTCCCGCCATCACTCTCCTCCTGCAGTTGTATGATTACCTGGTTGAAAACCGGCATCTCCATCCGGAGGCGCCGAAACGCCGCTCAGCGACGGATACCCTCCCACGGTATTGTCAGAAAATCCCTTTGTCAATAGTATGGGAGGCATGAACTCGAAGGAGCGTCTTCTGGCAGCCTGGAACGGCACGGCCACGGATCACATCGCTCTGACCTTCCAGTGCTTCGGAAATCCCGTGCCCGCACACCTGCGCTGGACCGGAAGCGAAAAGCAGGGCGAAGTGCGCCGCTGGTACACGAAACGGCTTGAGCACATTCACACCCTGCCCGTTCCCTGGACCCTGGAGGATGAGTTCAAACGCGTCCGGACCTGGCTGTCCCTCGGCGTGGATGACCTGATCGACGTATCGGTCCCCTGGAGCATGCACCCGGAGGTCCGCTGGACCAACTCCCGGCACGAGCCCAAGGACGACAAACCGTATCCCGTGCTGGAGCGGGAGTACCGCACTCCGGCCGGTACGCTGCGTCACCGGGTGCACCAGACCGGGGAGGAGATCGGTGAAGGCTGGGTGATCCAGCCGAACCACGTTTCCCTGATGGAGGACTTCAACATCCCCCGCGGCGTCGAGCACGCTGTGAGCTCGCCGGAAGACGTGCCCCGCATCCGCTACCTCTACGCTCCCCCGGATCGCGAGGCGGCGCAGTGGCTGGAGCGGCGGATGGAGAGGGTCGCCGCCTTCGCCGGGGAGGAAGGGGTGGCTGTCCAGGCCTGGGCGGCCTTCGGCATGGACGCGGTTGTCTGGCTGTGCGGCACCGAAGGGGCCATCCTCCTGGCCATGGATCACCCGAAAGCCTTTGCCGAGCTGATGGAGATCGTCACCACGACCGATCTGGCCCGCATCGAGCTGGCCGCCGCTCAGCCGGGGATCGACCTGATCGTGGAGCGGGGCTGGTACTCCTCCACGGATTTCTGGTCTCCACAGCTGTTCGACCAGTATCTCGTTGATCACGTGCGCCGGATGGCCGATCTCAGCCATCGCCGCGGGAAGAAGTTCTGCTACACCGTCACCACAGGGGTGGAGGTGCTGGGCCCCAGGCTGGCCGACGCCGGAGTGGATGTGCTGTACTTCGTCGATCCCCTGCTCGACGGGATCTCGATGGAGAAGGCCCGAGACCTCCTGGGCTCCCGGATGTGCCTGGCGGGCGGCACCAACGCCATCACCCTGGCCACGAAGGACCGGAAGATGATCGAGTCGGAGGTCAACCAGGCCATGGCTGCCCTCGGCCCAACCGGGCGGTTCATCCTCCATCCCATCGACGCCCTGTTTCCCGACACCCCCTGGGAAGGGGTGGAGATGCTCATCCAGGCCTGGGAGCAGGTTCGGGGCGCGTAACCCCGTGTCCGAGGTTCAGGATCTGGCTGTCGAAATACCTCTCGATCATCATTGTGGCGGCTCCCCGGGCCGCGCTGGATCCCTCCAGGCTGCCGGTCAAAATCCGGGTCCTTCTGGTGATGGAGTGGATACCCCGGAGAGACACGGTCCTGGTTATTCCCTCGATCAGGTGGTCCCCCAAATGGGAGATCACCTCCCCGCCGAGGATTACCACGCCGGGATCGAAGATGTTGACCAGGTCGGCGATTCCCGTGCCGATGTTTTCGCCTACGTTGTGAATCACCATGTTGGCCAGCTTATCACCCGCTTCTGCAGCTTCCTCGATATCCTGAAGGGTTAGGGGCTGCTGATCCGAGATCTTGGGTTTCAGGGCGCTGTACACGCCCGAGGCGGTCAATTCCCTGACCGACCGCAGGATCGCATCCTGGGAAACCAGCGCTTCCAGGCAGCCGCTGTTCCCGCAGTTGCACAGCGGTCCCTGCTCCCTGATGGTGATGTGTCCGAACTCCCCGGCCAATCCCCCGCTTCCCCGGTAGAATCGGTCGTCCAGGATGATGCCCGCCCCAACGCCGCGGCCGATGTAGATGTACAGGAAGGTGTTCAGCCCGATTCCCCGGCCGTAGCGCTTCTCAGCCAGCGTGATGCAGCGAACCGCATCATCCACCAGGACCTCCGCGGAGAGCTCCCGCTTCAGCTGCGAGGCCAGCGGGATGTTCTCCCAACCGGGAAGATTGGGGCAGTACAATACGATTCCCTGTCCGGCATCGATCAATCCGGCCACGCCGACCCCCACGCCGAGCAGCCCGCCCTGCCCCCTGCTCCGGTACTTGCTCTGCCTCTGCCGCACTTCCCCGCAAATCCGCTCGATCAGCGCTTCGGCGTGCTCCCCCCCGATCGGAAATGTACGCTCCTCCACGACGCGGCCGCTCAAGTCCGCCACACTCAGGGCGATCATCCCGGGCTGAACGGCCACCCCGATGGAGTGGGCGTAGCCCCCATTCAGGACGATGCCGGTGGGCTTCCGGCCCCGTTTCTTCGGCTGCTGCTCCAGGGGCAGCTCCTCCGCGCAGCCCTCTTGCAGCAACTCGTCGACCAGCCGTTTGGCCGTGGTGATGCTGAGCCCGCAGATTTCGGATATCTTCCGCCGGCTAAGAGGGCCTTTCGCGCGGATGACGTTCAGCACGACCCGCCTGTTGCGATCCGCATTGTCGATATGGCTGAAACCCGTGTGCTGCATCGCTGCTTGCCTTTTCACGGTCCGAAGAGGTTGACCCACCCCTATTGGTCCGACTCGAACCTATTATACCCGATACAGCTGATATGTTCAAGCAAGAAACCAGATCGAAGCTTCAAATCTTCGACTTCAGCTTGACAAAAGGGGTATTATGGCTTAAGATGGGCTTAATTCAGGCATAGATAGGCTGTTTGAGCAGGACCATTCCACGGATCTATGCCCACAAATCACCAAGGAGGTTCTTCAATGATCAGGAAGAGCGTGGTTGTTTTTCTCTTGCTCGCGCTGGTGGCCGGCGGAGCTTTTGCGGGAGCAAAGAAAGAGGAAGGCGTGCGGATCCAGTTCGCCAGCTGGATGGTGGCCGAGGAATCCGGAGGAGAGGTCTGGCTGCCCGAGCGGATCTCCGTCTGGGAGAGCCGGAATCCGGGAGTCAAAGTGGAGATCGTGCCGATCGGCTGGGAGGACACGCCGAGCAAGGTGACCCTGCAGATCCAGGGAAACAATGCGCCGGACGTGTTCACCATCGAATCGCTCTGGCTCGGCAAGTTCGCCAAGATGCCCGGTGCCGTGGTCGACCTGAACGCCTACATGGGCTCCGCCTTCACCTCCACCCTGGTGCCTGCCTACGAGGGCGGCGAGATGGACGGCAAGATGGCCGGCCTGGTGTGGAATCCCAATCCCTGGGTGCTGGTGTACAACAAATCCCTTGCCGCCCGGGCGGGCGTGCGGGGTGAACCGACCAGCCCCGGCGATTTCCTGGCCCAGGCGCAGAAGATCCACTCCGCCACCGGGGCTTTCGGTGCCGGGCTGATGCTGGACATCGACGAGTACTCCGCCGATACCTTCCACATCCTCATGTGGCCCAACGGCGGCGACCTGCTGGACGCCGATCTCAAACCGATGGTCGATTCCTCCGGAACGGTGAGGACGGTCCGCCTGGTCAAAGATATGGTGGACAAGGACGTGGTGCCCTTCGGAGAGGAGGTTCGCAACCTGAGAACCCTGTTCGCCAAAGGTCAGGTAGGATTCTTCTTCGAAGGCCCGTGGATCGCCGGCGTGCTGGACGGCGAGGGAATGTCCAGGGATCAGTGGCAGGTAACCCCCTGGCCGGGGGAAGTGCAGCCTGCTTCCCACATCCTCTGCCTGGCCGAGGGGTCCGAGCACAAGGACCTGGCCTGGGATCTGATGAAGTTCGTCGTCACCGACGAGACCACCACCAAGGAGTACTTCAAGCGAACCGGCCTGATGCCCCTGGTCAAGAGCCAGTACGACGATCCGGTCTACGACAATCCGTACAGCAAGACCTTCCTGGCTCAGATGTCGAGCCTGCGCAACCCGAACGTGTGGGCCTCGCAGAAGAAGTTCGAGGTGGAGATCGCCTTCATGGAGGACGTTCAGAAAATCCTCCTGGGCGAAGGAGCGGTGGAGGCCACCCTGTCCGCTTCGAGGGACAAGATCAACAAGATCCTGGCTGAATAGCCCGTTCGCGGCATTTTGCACGTACATCGGGTGCTCGCCCACGGGGGTGGGCACCCGAATTGTTCAGCGGGGAATCTTCCCGGAACATCAGAGGAGTTCAGCTTGCACACGGAGAAGGCAGTCCGGCACGCGAAGGATATCAGCGACCGCCTGTTTGCCTTTCTGCTCATCCTGCCCGCCATGATCGTGATCGTGTTCGTGATCATCTACCCGCTGGCCAACGCGATCTACACCAGCTTCTTTCGCTACTTCCTCACCGACGGGCTGGGAATGCGGTTCATCGGCCTGGAGAACTACCTGCGGATGCTCAGCAGCGTCGAGTTCTGGAGGGCCTTCGGCCACACGATCGAGTACGTGGGCGGAACCGTGGCCCTGGAATTCGTGATCGCCTTCGCCCTCGCCCTGCTGGTCAACACGCGCTTTCCCTTGAAGAATCTGATCAACAGCCTGCTGTTCGTGCCCTGGATCATTCCGTCGGTGGTCGTCGCCTTCATAGCCCGCTTCCTGTTCTTCGATCCCTTTCACGGAATCGTGAATGTCGTGCTCCAGGCCATCGGCATCATCCCCGAGTTCATCCCCTGGCTCAAGACGCCGGATCTGGCCATGCCCACGGTCATTGCGGCAACCACCTGGAAGATGCTGCCCTTCATGTTCGTGATCCTCTACGCGGGGCTGCAGGCCATTCCCAGGGAGGAGATCGAGGCGGCGAAGATCGACGGAGCGGGTGCCTTTCAGCGCTTCCTGCATGTGACCCTGCCGAACATGCGGGAGATCATCACACTGGCTACGATCCTGGAGTTCATCTGGCAGTTTCAGTACCTCACCATCATCTGGACCACGACCCGCGGGGGTCCGATAGACCGCACCACGACCCTGCCCATCCTCATCTACCGCGTTTCCTTCATGGGCAGCCTCAACATGGGATACGCCTCCACGGTCGGGGTATTCTGGCTGCTGTTCCTCCTGGGCTTCAGCACGGTCTACGTGCGTTTCGTGGGCAGGAGGGAGGGATGAACGGAACCCGCAGCGCAATCCGCGCCGCAAGCGGGCGTCCCTGGAATGCGGCGGGGCTGACGAGAAAAACCCTCCGGGTGCTTCGTTTCCTGTTGATCCTGGCGGTGCTGATCCTGTACCTGATGCCGATCTACTGGATGATCAGCACCTCCTTCAAGCTGCAGCCGGAGATATTCAAGCTTCCCCCGACCCTGATTCCCGAGCAGCCGACCCTGGACAATTACCTGTCCATCGTGGCCGGAACCATGGCCTCCGCCATTCCCTTTCTCGTGTATCTGAAGAACAGTCTTCTCGTGGCACTGTTCACCGTTTCCTCTACGCTGCTGCTGGCCACTCCCGCGGCCTACGCCTTTTCCCGGGTTCCCTTCGCCGGAAAACGGCGGCTGATCTACTTCGTACTCGTATCCCAGATGCTTCCGGTGGTTCTGATCCTCATTCCCCTGTACCGCACCTTCATGCGGCTTCGCCTGCTGTCCACCTATCCGGGGCTGGTTCTTCCCTACCTGATGCTCACCCTGCCCTTCTCCATCTGGATGCTGAAGGGCTACTTCGACTCGATACCGCGGGAGCTGGATGAGGCGGCCAAGGTCGACGGCTGCACCAAGCTCCAGGCCATGCTGAGAGTGATCCTGCCCAACGTGACTCCGGGCCTGACCGCCACGGCCATCGTCACCTTCATCATGGCCTGGGACGAGTTCATCATCGCCCTCACGATCATGGACGACAATTTCATGCGCACGCTGCCGGTGGGGATGATCCAGTCCTTCGTCGGGGAGTTCTCCGTCAAATGGGGAGAGATGATGGCTGCCTCCGTGGTGACCACCGTCCCCGTGATCGTTATATTCATCTTCTTGAGCAAATACCTGATCGGCGGGCTGATCGCCGGAGCCGTGAAGGGATGAACAGAGAGGGAGCTCCGGTGCAGAGTACGTCGGGAGCTCCCTCTGAGCAATTTTGAAACACAACCGTTAGGAGGTCAAACATGAGCTACAGTCAAGCGGATCTGGCCATCAACGGCGGACCCAAGGCAAAACCGACCGAAAATCTGCCGATGTTCCCGGGCGGCCTGGAGATCGGCGAGGAGGAGAAAAAACAGGTGATGGAGGTCCTGGACTCCCAGTACCTGTTCCGCTACTACGGACCCAAGGAGATGCCCTCCAAGGTGAAGGCCCTGGAGGAGCGGTACGCCGCCTACCTCGGGGTCAAACACTGCCTGGCGGTGAACGCCTGCACCTCCGCCCTGATCACCGGCCTGATCGCGGTGGGGGTGGAGCCGGGAGACGAGGTGCTGGTGCCCTCGTACACGTTCTTCGCCTCGGTGGCGGCGGTGGTCGCCGCCAAGGCGGTTCCCATCGTCTGCGAGGTCGACGCCTCCCTGACCATGGACCCCGGGGACGCCGAGAAAAAGATCAGCAGGCGCACCAAAGCGATCCTGCCGGTGCACATGAGGGGAATGCCCGCCAAGATGGACCGGATCATGGAGATCGCCCGCAGGCACGATCTCAAGGTCGTGGAGGACGTGGCCCAGTCCAACGGCGGCAGTTTCGGGGGCAGGAAGCTGGGGAGCTTCGGCGACATCGGCGCCTTCTCCCTGCAGTACCACAAGATCATCACCTCGGGGGAAGGCGGGGTGCTGGCCACGGACGACGATCTGCTGTACACCCGCGCCCAGGCCTACCACGACGTGGCGGCCTGCTGGCGCAAGGACCGCTT
>JAFGQJ010000272.1 GCA_016935715.1 Spirochaetales bacterium | reverse complement strand
GACTTCTTGGTATCATTCTACATACAGCCGAAAGGCTCCAAGGCTAAGGTCTACCAAGTCAAGCAGATCCGTGGGATCATTCTGAAGCATAAACTTGGGGGCAAAACGTTGATACGTTATGAAATGATTATCTATTGGAGTCGTGAAGACGGTGCATTCATCGTAGAAGTTCTTGAGCTACCCGGATGCATGGCGGATGGTTCTACATACTAAGAAGCTGTTGACAACGCCGAAGTCGTAATCCAGGAATGGATCGACACAGCGAAAGACCTCGGCAGGCCAGTTCCTCAACCGAAGGGTAGATTGATTTTCGCATAGAACCGGTCGCTCACACCAAAGTCCGATAATTCTTCTCCCCTTTTTCGGCCCGTTTGCAGCAGCTTGTATTCACTACTGGTTGCCCTGTCATGGATCGCTCATGTTCTACTGCATTTCAAGCTGTCGTTGGTGCTGTCACGATTGTGAAACGCTGGATACGGTACCTTTTCGGTATCAAAACTCCCAAGGAGGAACGGCGTATGAAACGGAGTTGGTTTTTAGTGACCGTGCTCATTGCGTTTGCCGGTACGTTGGCATTCGCCGGCGGCACTAGAGGTGCTTCCGCGATGAGCGAGGATCCACTCTGCGGATCTTGGTACGGTGGAAGTTACAATCCCGACAACGCAGGTTACAAGTACCAGTACACCTTCATCCCCACCGGTAAAGGACGTTGGTATGTGATGGCCGACGGTGCCTACAATCCGGATTCGCTAGGCGCAGCCGTCGCGACGACATGGACAGGTGAGGTCATCGAAAGGGATGGGAAGTACGAGATCCGCCTACTGGCCTTGACGACAAACGATCCCACCGAACCCCCGGAAGAGGTGCCGACCGTACACGGCGTCCAGGGTTTCATCACCTTGGATTCGGACGGCGAAGCGACAATCAACTATAATTCCTGGGGCGCGTACAACTGGGGTGATTCTCCCTTTGTATCAGAACCGGCGACGTGGATGCTCCCACCTGGTTCTAGTCCAATAACCGAGACCATCCAGCGGGTGAGCACGCAGGCAGCTGCCCCGTAGCCAGCTCGGGGACCGGATTAGCCGAAATCGTCCGGACGAAAACTATCGGAATCTACTGGCCGGTGGGCCACCACCTGGGGGCGGACCCTGTGCGGTTCGATCCCAGCTTCGCAACCGGATGCAAGTTCATCGATTTGCATCCCCCGTTAGGACGATCCAGTTGAAACAATCCCGGTAGATCTTCCAGGACCCCTCGGGTGTCTTGACGAGAATCGTTAGAAATTTGATATCCAGCTCAGTGACTTGACCGGTCGCTTTCCGAGCGAAATTCATCATGCACTTTCCACAGGCGAATGCCGTCGTGTCGCTCATCATTCTGATTTCGCGAGGCTGGACCTCGACAGTTGTATAATCCAGCCTGCTCATCTCATCCCGCAGTTGTGCATGAATAGCGTCCCGACCGATGTTGATGGGTCCATCCGGCGGGAGTTGGATGCCGTCGGGATGCCATTGCGACATATGACCATCTGCATCGCCTGCGACAAGTCGCGCACCGTAATTCCGCCAGATTTTTTTTATTGCCTCTACATCCTCTTTGTTTCCGTAGGTCTCCATTCCTTCCTCCTCGGTCAGTGATTTCCCCCTCTATTCCAGTATAGTCGAAACTACAACCACTTGCGCTTTCACTTTGCACAGATTACCAATCCGACTATAATTGATACTGCAGAGGATCTCATGGACGCCGGGTCATACCACGTTCGGCTCTGCGGTCCGCCGTTACTTCATGGGGCGGACTGTTCCGAGCGTCGGCTAAGACACAAGTCTATTGCACTCGTCGCTTATCTAGCTGTTGAAGCACGCCCGATAGGTCGAGATACTCTGGCCTTTCTTTTATGGCCGTTTTCGGGACAAGCCGGAGCTCGCACAAATCTTCGCACTGCCCTTCACGATGCGGTGCTTCGGTTGCCGAGCTCGGCTGTGATCACGGACGGTGATACACTCCAACTGAATCCCCGAACCGTCTCCGTCGATATCTGGCATCTACACGAAGTCGCTCTACGCCAGCCGAATTGCGAGGTATCAATCGAGGAGCTTAGCCGCGTCAGTGCACTGTGTGCGGGTGAGTTTCTCGAGGGCTTTACGTTGCGGGACTGCCGGGAGTTCGATGCCTGGCAACTGGCTGCCGGTGAGGAGATCCGTCGGCAGATGTCTGTGGTTCTCAAGCGATTAGTTCGGATGCAGGCGGCGACGGGAGAATACGAACAGGCGATAGCGCCGGCGCTGCGACTGGTCGCACTCGATCCCTTGGAAGAATCGTCGAACAGATTGGTCATAGAAGTATACGCACGATGCGGGAAGTGGGCTGCTGCCGTAGCCCAGTTTGAACAGTGCCGCAGGCTCCTCTCCGATGAGCTTGGCGAAGATCCGTCTGAAGAGACCGTCCACCTTGTAGAGATCGTGCGGGGTCATGGAATCCCACTTGGAAATGAATCGTCCCTGTTCCCTCGCAGGAGAAGTTATCAGCGTCCCCCGGTGCTATCTACCAGATTTTTTGGCAGGTCCAGGGAGATCGACGAAATACAGAGGCTCATTTGTACGGGCAACCGGGTGACGACGGTGACCGGCTCGGCGGGAATCGGGAAGACTAGGCTGGCGATCGAGTCGGTCCGCGATTTGGACTGCGTGCTCCCGGAAGGGGTTGTTTTCGTCGATCTGAGGACGATCGAGACGGCTTCCGAAGTACCCAGACTCGTGGCTCAATCCATCGGTCTCCAGCAGCCCGTCGACGCAAACGCCGACCTGATTGCTTCACTGATAAATCAGCTCGACCACAGAGGTGTTTTGCTTCTCTTGGACAACTTCGAGCACGTGATTACAGCTGCCGGAATCGTCGGAGAGCTGTTGCGAGAAACTCAGACCGTTCAGGTTTTGGTGACAAGCCGGGAGCCGCTTAAAATTCAAGGGGAGCGGCAGATCCGGCTCATGCCTCTCGGAGTATCGCTGGAAGCAACGTTTAGGGCTGTGTCCGTATCACCGGCTCCGCAGCTATTCGAGGACCGCGCGCGCACTCATCTACCCGGTTTTGCGATTACGCATGAGAACTATAGATTAGTCAGGGCTATCTGCTTGGCCCTAGACGGGTTACCGCTCGCGATAGAACTGGCTGTCCCCTTGATAGAAATATACACACTCGATGAGCTTCCTGGGCGCCTGTCCACGTCTTTGGGTTACCTCACCTACGGAAAACGGGATGATGACCCGTGTCACCGGACGCTGGAAACGGCAATTTCCTGGAGCTATGACCTGCTCCCTCGTGATGAACAGACGGTGCTTTTGAAGCTTTCGGTGTTCGCAGCCGCCTTCGACCTTCAGGCCGTGGAAGCGGTTTGTGGCAACGGGTCTCGTAGCAATCTCTCCAACACGATTCATTCACTTTTCGACAAAAGCTTTATTCTACTTGTAGAGGAGACTCCTACGAAGCGTTTCGGGCTTCTGCAGGCCACACGGCAATTCGCTATAAAACGGAGGAAGAGCTTACCTAGTCTGGACGAGGTAATGTCCCGGCATGCTGACTACTACTACTCACTCGCCCTCCGCGCGGAAGGCGAGCTCCACGGCCCGGATCAAGTCACTTGGCTCAATCGAATTCAAGCAGACCACCCTAATATCCTCGCCTCCCTATCATACTTGCGGGATCATCATCGACCTCTCCCGGCATTGGAAATGGCTGTAGCCTTGACCTGGTTTTGGTACCAGAGGGGACATTTAGCTTTAGCTCGTCGCTGGTTTACTCAGTTGATCGACCTGTGTAACGACCCGCCACAGGATCTCCTCGCCCGCGCCCTGCATTCCCTCGGCTGGTTTACTTTTCTGATAGGGGAATGGCGAGGGGCACGCACGCTCTATTCATCGAGTCTGGATATCAGTCGCCGTATCGGTAATCGAATCGCGGAATCCTACGTGTTGTCCGACCTGGGAGTTGTGGAACGATGGTTGGGAAACGTCTCCCAAGGTGACGCATTTGCCGAGACTGCCGTGCAGGTAGCCAGAGCTTCAGGAATACAGGCTGTCCTAACACACGCCCTGATCTGGGCGTATGCTACCACAGGTGGCGTCTTTCGTGACTGCTATCCGGAGCAGCAACTTGTGGAGGCGCGCCGCCTGGCTATCGAAACAGGGGACCTGTGGCTGCACGCCCATTCCTACAATGGTCTCGGCGATCTGTATTGCGAACATGGGAAGTACGCCGATGCCCGCACGAATTACGAGACTGCCCTGCAGAGGTTCAACGATTTAGGAGATCGTGTCCTGGCTGCCTGGACTCTCGAAGGCCTGGGCCGTGTCGAGATAGGATGCAGAAATATGACCGCTGCCCTTCGGCACACAGTGCAGGCGCTCTGTCTTTTTGACGAGCTTGGCGATGAGCTCAACGTTGGACTGCAGATGGCCCGAATAGCGGGAATCCTGCACACGCTCGAGCCGGATCCTAGCTGTGCAGAGCTGGCAGGGGCGGCTGCAGCCATGATCGGGCGCAACCGTCGCAATGAGCTTTGTAGAGCTCCTCAAATAGAGGAAGCTTTCCACTACATTTCCGGCTTCGAAAATACCTTCCCGGTTGAATGGTTGAGGGGTCAATCGATGAGTCGTGCGGATGCAGTAAATCGGGCTCGGGACCGAGTGACGCATCATTCGCAATATGCATCGTTGTAGTTTTTACCGGCAATGCGAAGTTCACAGGGAACTTCGTAATTTTTTTGGAACCCGAATTACAGGTTTCCGTTCAATAAGTAACAGCTAAAACGGTTCAGTTTATTAGGTTTGATCTCTCTCGATACCAAAACAGAGATGTGGTCGTCAATCTGACGCCACCTCTAGTTTGGTTCTCCACCCGAATAGCCCCTAGCGGAATCGAACCGCTCTTTGATGGCTGAGAACCACCCGTCCTAGCCGATAGACGAAGGGGCCCCGCTATCGCAGCGCTTGACCGCTGCTTGAGCGCTGTTGATTTTTCGTGATAGATAGTACTGATAGAAGGAATCATAGTCAATAGCGTTTGATGGCCATTCGAGCTAATTGAAGCTTTTTGGTGTAAAACCGGTCGCGTTTCAGGCTGCAGTTTCAAACGGAATGACCACTCCGGGGCAGCTTGTTCTCGGTTATTTTTTCCCGACCTCTTCCTGGTGCGTTTTCCCATTCTTCCCGCAGTAGCGCATAAACCATATCATCCCCCCACCCTTCCGACGTCCAGATGCTCCGGATGTGGTGAGCCTCCTTTCGCATCCCCATTTTCTCAAGAAGGGCGATGGAGGCCGTATTCCTTGGGTCCACAGAAGCGATAATCCGATGTTTGTTCAGGTCTCCAAACAGGTAGGTGAGGAGTGCATCGACGGCTTCGGCCGCGTAGCCCTTTCGTTGATGTCGGGGGCTGATGGTGAAACCGAGCTCCACCTGCCGGGAATCGGGAGGCAAGAAGTGCATCCCGACATCTCCAATGAGCTCCCGGCTTGTCTTTCGGTAGACCCCCATCTGGCACCAGCTGTCGACAACGTTTGTGTTTCCATTCCCGTATTTCAGGATAAATGCTTCCACCTCTTCTTCCCTCGAAGGCCGCCAGCTCTGGTAGCGGGAAATCTCCGGGTCGGAGCGGTAGGCATACATCCCCCGTATGTCCCGCAGTTGCAGGGGCTTCATGAGAAGGCGCGGGGTTTCAATGAGAAGGGACGCTGCGGTATCCATGTCTTTTTTCCGGGATCTCATTCCCGCCATTCATAAGCGCCAATATCGCCGTACTCGCCTCTGTCATGAGCAGCGGTTCCGCGGGACATGCCGCGCTGATCTTCTTCTACAGCCAGAACTTCGTACGGTATCACGTCTACGGCCGGGCTTTCTCGTGGGATGGCATGGGTGAGCGTTCCGCCGCCGTTGTCGCCCAGGGGTGCCAGCAGAGGGTCTCCCGTAAGATAGCTTTCAATACTTCCGTCAGCGACGAGATTGTATTGGTTGATACCGAGCCGGCCCGTGCCGTAGATGCCGCCGCCGAAGCCCTGTACAAAATCGAGTACCCGGTTGTCGGCTATCAGACAGGCCACGGCGTCAAGATGTCCGAGATTGTAGATTCCCCCGCCTTGTCTTGAAGAATAATTATTGGCAACGGTGCAGTGAAGGAGCACCAAATCGCCGCGGATGTGGATGCCCCCTCCCGACTGGTTGGATTCGTTGCCGCTCACCGTGCAGTTGACGAGCGTGGCTTTTGATTCACAGGACACGAACAGACCTCCTCCTTTGCTGCGTGCGCTGTTCCCCGAAATGGTGCTGTTATAGCAGGTGAGATCCGCGTCTGGTTCGTTCTTGATGCCGCCCCCCGATCCGGTGCAACCCGCGGCGGACTTGATTTCCGCAGTCGTGCGCCGTAAAGAACGGTTATCGGCGACGCTGCAGTCGCGCATGACCAGGCTTCCCTTGTTCCATATCCCGACACCATACACGGCCAGGTTGCTGCATATCGCGCAGTCCTGAAGGATCAGGTCACCGTAATTTTGGATCCCACCGCCGCAGCGAAGAGGCTGGTTCGGGTTTCCATGTCGAATCGTCACGCCGCTTACGACAGCCGTTGTTGATTCCTGGATCAGGAGAACTCTGTCCTGGGCAATTTCAGGGCTTTCCGCCGCCTGGAGAATTGTTCGTTCCACTCCGAAGCCGCGGATTTTTACATCCCTGTCAATAATGATCCCCGCCTCGGTGTGGATCGGATCCATGAGCACAATTTCATCCCTCTCCGGTACAGCCTTCCGGACCGCTTCCTGGAGCACGAGAAAGTCGCAGCCTTCTTTCCCTACCGTGATGAAGCGCTCCGGATTATGAAGAATCCGCTCCCTCAGAGTTGTTGAATTCTCTCCGTTTCCATCGGGCTCGGCCGCTCCCGGAAAGGGAAACAATAAGCAGAAAACGAGCATAAAGACCACGGTATAGAAAACCATTTCCGGCAATCCCTGTTGTAACTGCACCCGCAACCACCCACAATCCGCAGGCGAGTTGGACACGGTTGTTGCATTTAGGGAAAATCGAGCCTTCCCAGAAGTATTATAGACGCCAAAGCGGGAGAACGGCAAATCACAGAACCGCTTCTACGTTCCTGCACTCTGCCTGCCGTGAGGGATGGACTGACGATACCAGGCTAGAGTCTCCCGGATCGCCTGTCCGACCGGCGTCGGCTCTCCGCCGAAGGCTTCCCGGTACCTGCTCCAGTCAGCCAACCAGTCGATCCGGCTCTGGTAGGCCACCTCGCGCACCTCGCGGATCGTGCTGCTGAACAGCGAGCCGACGGTGAGCACCCCCCGCGGCATGGTTCGGATCTTTCCGTCCGGGTCGATTCCTGCTTCCCGGAAGGTCCTCTCGATCAGATCCCGATAGGTCAAAATCTCCAAGTGGGGGAGGATCCACACCTGCCCGAATGCTTTTTCCTCGCCGGCCAGGGTCGCCAGTGCGCGGGCAAAATCCGGCAGGTAGATGAAGCTGTGCCGGCGATCCAGATCGGCCAGGATGCTGATCCGCTGGCCGCTGAGGAGCGGGCGAAACAGGAAGAAATCCAGAATGGAATTGTCGCCGCCGGGTCCGAAGAAATCCGAACCCTGCCCTATTGTTGCCCGCAGCCTGCCGTCGCCGTGCGCCTGCAGGAGCCGGCGGATCAAATCCGCCCGCAGCCTGCCCTTCCTGCCTGCTGCCAGATGAGGCGTATCTTCCCGAATCGGGCCCCGCAGGGCTCCCTCGCGCCCGTAGCAGTACAGGTTGTCCGCATAGACGATCCGGGTTCGCCCACGCCGGGCAGACACCGCCTCGATCAGATTGGTCATCACGGCCGGGTAGGTGCGGGCCCACCGCTGGTAGGGAACCCCGATGCAGTGGTACACCACGGCGGTCCCTCTCAAAGCCCGCCGCAGACTCTCCGGATCCAGGGCATCCGCGGCCACCTGCTGGACCGTACGCGGCACAGCCGCCCTTCCGGTTAGACTGACCGCCCGCACGGTTTTTCCCCGGCCGACCAGCTCATGAACGACAGCAGCGCCGATATTGCCGCCGGCGCCGAGCACTGCGTGAAGCTCACTCATGAAATAAAACTAATGCGAGAGTATCCACAATGGCAAGGATGATTATCTTCCCGGGGAGGACTCGAACCCCCAAACCAAGATCCAGAGTCTTGTGTGTTACCAATTACACCACCGGGAAACGCAATACCCGAAGGCGATAAAGCGCCTTCAGCAGGGCAAAACTATCATTTTTTCCATTCAGAGTCAAGATTTCTCTGGAATCACTCGATCAGCGGCAGGGTTACCCGGAAGGTAGTGCCGCCCTTCGGCTTGCTGGATACGAAAAGCGTGCCGTTGTGAGCTTCTATCACGCTCTTCACGATGGACATCCCCAGTCCCGTACCCCCTTCGTCGGAGTGGGAAAAGAAGGGATCGAAGATCTTCCTCTGGATCGAAGTGTCCATGCCCACGCCGGTGTCGGAGACCTCGACTTTGAGGGTCTGGTCCGCTTTGAAGGCCTTTATCGAGAACTTGCCGCCCTGCGGCATGGCCTTGCGGGCGTTGTCCGCGAGGTTGTAGAAAACGCGGAACATCCGCTGCTCGTCCATGATGACCGGCTCGAAGATACTGATATCCATGGATGCTTCGATATTCCGAGCCTGAAATTTCTCCTCCACCGCCTCCAGGATCCTGTTGAAGAATTTCTCCAGGTTGACGATGGACATGTTCAGGCGGATCTCCCCCCGGGAGTAGTCCAGCAGCTCGCTGGCGATCTGGTTGAGCCGATCCGCTTCGGCAATGATTCGCCTGGCGTTTCGTTTCACCTTCTCCGGCTCGCTGCAGTTGAGCATGGTCATCTCCGCCAGGCTGCGCAGAACGGAAAGCGGATTGCGGATATCGTGAAGAATCAGGGAGGAAAACTTTCCCAGGGTCGACAGCCGGTCCTTGCGCAGCAGCTCCTCCTGGGCCTCCTGCAGAGCCTGGTTTGCTGTCTCCAGCTCCCGGGCCCGCTCCCGAAGGTTTTCCACGAAGTACTCATTGCTGCTGCGCACCATGTCGGTCACGGATTTGAGGATCGAAATCGCGATCTCGGAGTTGTTCTGGATGATGGACTGGAAATCATCCCTGTCGATGTAGAAAAGCCGCGTCGGCTGCCTGGCAACGACCGTCGCGCTGCGGGGAAGCTCGTCGATCAGGGCCATCTCGCCGAACATGTGCCCTCTCTCGTGCACCGCCAGCAGGTCCTTCTCCGGAAGCCGGTAATCCTTCCACACCTCGACGGCACCTTCGGCCACGATGTAGAAACGGTCGGCGTGGGAACCCTCCTCGAAGATGAGCTGACCCGGCTGGTACTCGATTTGGTGGCAGACCTCCTGGATCTTCTTGACCTGCCCGTCCGGCAGATCCTTGAAGAAGTAGACCTTCTTGAGGAAAGGGAAAAGTTCCTTCAAGATACGCTCACTTTCGTTCGTACAGAGATTCGATGTAGGCCCGGGTGTCCTCGATTCGAACGTGGCTGATGGTACAACGGCCTTCCAGAATCACTCCGTCCTGAATGATCAGCTCAGGGGTCTTCAGGTCCCCGAGAACACGGGCGGAGGACAGCAGCAGGATCCTCCGGCCGGCGTTGATGTTGCCGATTACCAGCCCTTCGACCACGACGCTGCTGGCGGTGATGTTCGTCTTGACCTTGGCCTTCTCCCCGATCTGCAGCTGATCCACCACGAGAGCTTTTCCTTCGAAGGTTCCGTCGATGCGCAGGTTTCCCCTGACCATGAACCGGCCTTGGAACGCCGAGTGCTCCCCGATCGTTGAATTGGCTTTGATGTCGATCTGCATTCCTACTCCCGGCTCTCTATCTGTGGAACGTTGAGAAACTCGATCACCTCCCGGGCGAAAGATTTCAACTCTTTGAGCGCCTGGCGTACAGTCTTGCCCTCGAAGGAGCGCCTTCCCTCGATCCTGTCGAAATGGAGCTTGTCATCCGCGTTGAGACAGATCAGACCGCCGGACTCGATGTCCGTGACCAGCACCTCGGCAAAGCGCTCTACGCTCCGGAGAAACTTGTCGGCCTCTACGATGACATTCCTCTTCTTCTTGAAACTGCGTTTGCGCATATCCTCCTCGTGCTTCTGTCCCGAATACAGATCGACGGTGGAGGAATCCTCGTTCACATTTGCGAACAGACGGCGCAGATTTTCGAAACGATGATAGAAGCTGTCCCTCTCCAGGGAATGCTTGAAATCCAGCTTCAGCTTGGTTTCACTCAGAATCGTCAGGAAATCCTCTTCGAAGTAGTCCAGATAGAGGTAGAGATAGTACAACTCCCTGTCCCCGAAAGACTCCTCGTAGGATTCCTTTTTGCTCTTGCTCTTTTTGCCGGCGCTCTCCAGAATAGTCTTCAGATAGGATAGTCCCTCCCATTCATCCACCACTGCCGGTTCCTCAAAAGCTGTGGGATCGAACTCGTGAAAGGATTGCAGCTTCTCCCTGTAGGTTTTCAGTTTGGTGAGCTCCTTGGTCACCCGGGCGCGCTGAGAGGGGTCTTTGGTGGATCTGAACACGGATTCGAACTGGCGAATCGTCCGATTCAAGGTCTGCAGTTCTTCTTCCGGAGTCATGATTCAATGTAGCACGAAGAGAAATAGGGATGCAAGCAGCGGCAAAAAAGCCCTCCCCGGAGGGAGGGCCTGCAAGTATGTACAACAGACAGCGGGGTCACCAACCGTCGGTCATGTCGTCGGCGTCCCGGTAGGTTTCGGCAAACAGGTCGGTGATCGCCCGCAGGTCGTCGAAGTAGGCGTAGTAGGTTCCGTAACTCTCCATGAGATCGAACTCGATCCTCAGTGCAATGATCTTCAATCCCCGATCAGCGGCGTAGTGAAACTCATCCTGGACGATACTCGGGGGGATGGCGGCGGTCATCTGCTTCCAGCCCATGAAGTTCAGCTTCCCCATGGTGATTTCCCGTCGCTGGTTGAAATAGTCCGCGACTATAACCTTGAGGGTATGATTGAAGTTTCTGCCCACCACCCAAACGGAGATGGTCTTGGTAATCCCCTCTATCGGTATGGGACGGACGGGAAAGATGGCGACGGAGCTTTTGCTTCTTCGGAAGAACATGACCTTGCTGCCGAGCACGTACCGATCCGTCTCTTCTATGTTGCTGCTCTCCTCTCCGGGAATCGGCTGTTTGGCCAATGGCGCTCCCTCGAATCGCCTGATCACCGCGATCCCCTCATCCAGCATCATGGACGATCCCCAGAAGGCAACATCCTCGAATTTGCTGACCGACACTTCGACCAGCTCCTGCTGCGCCTGGTCTTTGCCCAGGCGGTCGACCGCGATTCCCCCGGTTTGCTGTGCGATCAGGAAGGCCGGAAGGAGGGCGGCTAGCCCAACGATTACAATGATCTTCTTCATGCTCACCTCTCCTTTCAATCGACCCCGGTTCCCCAGACTTCCTGGAGGGTATCGACATCCGCAAGATTGTCCCCGTCGTAGCGGGTCTCGAACACATCGGAAACGACTTTCAGCTGATCGATGTACATGAAATAGTTGTCCACCTTCTCCGTGGGAGTCGTCCACAGAACCAGTTTCGTCACTTCCAGATTGCGCAGCCGGGGCAGGTACTTCCATGTCTGGGGAATCGTTGACGGCACTCTCACCCGCAGGTTCTTCCAGCCGATAAACTGCAGAGAACCGAAGTCAAGCACGTGATCGATGCCATTGAAATCCCTGACATGGACCTCCAGACGGTAGGCATGGTTGGACCCCCACACCCAGATGTCGATGGCGTCGGCCCGTCCGGGTATCGGAATGGGCTTCGGTTCGAAGCTCTGTCCTTCTCCCTCGCCGGGTACGATCTCCACCCAGTTGTAGCCCTTGCGCAGGAAAGCGCCGTGAATCCCCAGAACCTGGAGCTCCAGATTGTCTCTGTTTTTCCCGTACAGCGACTCCGGCCACGCCTCAACCAGCTGCTGTTCCCAAAGGCTGTTCCCCTCGGCGTCATAACCGAATTTATTCGGGAAAAGCGCCCAGGTGCGGTAGTTCTCCCTGCCCGCTTCCTCGGGATCGAAACTCTGCAGTATCTGGGGTACGAAGTTGACGGTCACCTCGTCGGCGAAGGCAAGCAGGCAACTGCCAAGCAGGAGTGCTACAACGAGAAGCCTGATGGTAGTCTTTGGTCCAAGCTTCATCATACTCTCCTTCTTAATCCTTTGGTCATCTGGAATTGTATTTCTACACGATTCCCTTGTCAAACCTTTTCCTACAAACTGCCGCGGTAGGCCTGTTCGGCCAGGTACGAACTGCGCACGTAGGGACCGGCCACGACGTGGCGTATACCGCACGCTACCGCCTTCTCCCGCAACAATTCGTATTCATCTGGTTCATAGTATCGGTGCACAGGTGCATTAAATTTACTCGGTTGTAAATATTGTCCGATCGTCAGGATCTCCACGGGAACAGTCGCCAGATCCGAAAAAAGCTTCAGCAGCTGGTTTTCATTCTCCCCCAGGCCCACCATGATCCCGCTCTTGATACGGGGTATTCCATTTCCGTCGGGCTGGCTTTTTTCCCGCAGCGAAGCGGCGATCCTCAGCACCTGGAGGGAGCGCCGGTAGTCGGCGCCGCGGCGTATCCGGCCGTACAACTGGGGCACGGTTTCCACGTTGTGGGCGAAGACCCGTATCGGGAGTCCGGCCACCTCTTCGACCACCTCCCTCCGCCCCTGAAAATCGGGTACCAGGAGCTCGATCCGGAGGGAAGGCAACAGCCGCCGCAGATCTTCCACCACCCGTACGAAATGGGCTGCCCCGCCGTCCGGCAGGTCATCCCGGGTCACCGAGGTGATAACCGCGTAGCGGATCCCGTTTCCACTTACGTATTCGGCGATTTTCTCTCCCTCCAGCGGATCCGGCGGCAGGGGCGTCCCGTGCTCTACAGCGCAGAAGGCGCAGTTTCGAGTGCAGTGATCACCCAGGATCAGGAACGTCGCATTGCCGCAGGCATAGCACTCGCCGAGGTTGGGACAGCGGGCGGATTCGCAGACCGTGTGCAGGCCTAGTCCATCTATGCTCCTGCGCGTCCTCATCACCTCAGGGGTAAGCTGCTTGTGCTTTCGCAGCCAGGCCGGACGTGCGCTGCCGTTCATGGTCGATTCACTCCTTCTCCTTCCAGAACACTCGTGACCAGAGATCGATAGGACTCATTCCAGCGAAGCAGGACCGGGCCCTCCACCGGCTGAGCTTCCCGACCGGAGGTCTCCCGCTCTATATTCGCCGCGGCGTAACCGGCCATCCGGCCCAGGGCGGCGAGAAAATCATCCTCCAGCACGAGCAGCACCGTGTCGCCGTAGGCTCGGGGAGAGATCGGCTCCTCGACTACAGCCAGTCCCCCCTCCTTGGCCAGATACTCCAGACAGAACCCGCTCAAAACATACGTCTTCAACAGGACAATCGCAACCGCTTCCTCCTTCATCATTTCCAGAAGCCGCCGGGCCTTGACCCTGTCGGTAATATTGCCGATATCCTTGCGCACGATCGACTGAGCGTCCCCCCGGCGCGAGAATCCTTCCCTGAACGCGGCAATCTGTGCTTCGATATTCTGGTCGGTAACGGCAACGAGGATCCCGACCCGCGGCGGCTGGGTGCCTGCCTCTTCAGCTCCGATGCTCTGAAGGAACCCGGGATCCTGGAGAAGTGCGGCGATCGCTTCTCCCGCATCGAAGCTCGCCTGCTCGCGATCATAGGTCACGGAAATCTGATTGGACCGTGCTTCACCTGGAGGGATTTCCAGGAAAAAGCGGATATCGGGATAATTTGCGCTGACCGCATTCGGGTCGAAGGGATGAGCCGCACTGAGATAGACCCAATCGGGTCTGGCTCTTTCGGCAACGACCTCAAAATGAGCCAGCGCCTCCTCCGCCTCGGACAAGAGGGGGGGAATGACCACCCTGCCCCGCAGATCCTTGGCGAATGGCTGCGCCAGGGCGCGCCTGTCGATACCCTGTGCTTTCAGGAGCTCGAGCTGGTAGGGATCGATGTACAGCAGAAAACGTGCGCCCGGAGAGCAGGCGTTCAGGATCGTTACTGTGACACTCAGGGCAATGGCTGCCCAAATGCGGCGATGCACACCCCAAGCTACAACCGTGCCGCAACTTGGTCAAGGTGCTTAGGGCGGCGGGGTGTCGGCCGGCAAGTGTGGCGACAGGCGGGGTGTCGGCCGGCAAGTGTGGCGACAGGCGGGGTGTCGGCCGGCAGGTGGGGCGACAGGCGGGGCAGTATTGACAGCTTGTCGGAATCCAAGCATAGTAAGCGGCAACCCAGGAGGAACAAATGACTCACTACAAAGAGATCGGATTGTCCAACACCAAGGAGATGTTCAGCAAAGCGATGGAAGGCGGCTATGCCGTTCCGGCGTACAATTTCAATAACCTGGAACAGCTGCAGGCGATCGTCACCGGCTGCCTGGAAAGCCGCTCCCCTCTGATCCTTCAAATCTCGAAAGGCGCCCGGAAGTACGCCAATCAGACCCTGCTGCGCTACATGGCCGAGGGGGCGATGGAAATCGTAAACTCCTCCGAACATCCCATCCCCGTGGCGTTGCATCTGGATCACGGCGACACGTACGAACTAGCCGTATCCTGCATAGAAACGGGTTTCTCTTCGGTGATGATCGACGGCTCCGCCCATGCCTACGATGACAATGTTGCCCTCACCGCCAGGGTGGTCGAGTACGCCCACAAGCACGATGTGTCCGTCGAGGGAGAGCTGGGCGTGCTGGCCGGTATCGAAGACGCCGTGTCCCATGAGGCCACCAATTACACGGACCCGGATGACGTGGAGGATTTCGTAAAAAAAACGGGCGTCGACAGCCTGGCCATATCCATCGGCACCTCCCACGGCGCCTATAAATTCAAGGTCAAACCCGGCGAATCACCTCCCCCGCTGCGCTTCGACATCCTCGAGGAGATCGAAAAGCGCATCCCCGGTTTTCCCATCGTGCTGCACGGGGCATCCTCGGTTCTCCCGGTGTACGTGGACATGATAAACGAGTACGGCGGCAAGCTGGAGGGAGCGGTCGGCGTCTCGGAAGATCAGCTGCGCCGGGCGGCGAAATCGGCGGTTTGCAAGATCAACATCGACTCCGACGGGCGTCTGGTGGTCACCGCGGTGGTGCGCAAGATGCTCAGCGAAGATCCGAAGAACTTCGATCCGCGCAAGTACCTGGGACCGGCCAGGGATGAGCTGATCCAAATGATCATCCGCAAGAACCGCGAGGTGCTGGGAAGCGCAGATCGGGCCTGAAACAAGTTCAATATATATTGTTGCAAAGCCAGACGGGGCCTTCTACTATATAAAGACGACGCATTCTTCTTTGTCGCCTGATCTCGAAGAGTGCGTCATCACGTGCGTAGAAGGGGTGAATCGATGGAAGAAAAGAAAGAGCGGACCATCGAGAAAGCCAGGGAATACTTCCACGAGTTCTGGTACCGCAAGGCTTCGCTGTCTGATCTGATCGCCGAAATAGGCATCTCCAAGCCCACGTTCTACAACTACTTCAAGAACAAGGAACAGCTGTTCACCTCGGTGATGCTGGCTACCTACAATGAATTCCAGTACGAGTTCACCCAGAGGAGCAAATCCGCCGCGAGCGCCGTGGAGAAGCTCGAGA
The DNA here is from genome assembly GCA_016935715.1 of Spirochaetales bacterium. Taxonomy (GTDB): domain Bacteria; phylum Spirochaetota; class Spirochaetia; order SZUA-6; family DRHE01; genus JAFGQJ01. The sequence goes on along the minus strand of JAFGQJ010000272.1, from coordinate 5,653 downwards.
TCTTCGTCCACACCTATGCCTGGTTTCTGGACACCTATCCGTTGTACAGAGATCTCTACATTCCCGGCAATGACCTGATGCCCCGGTGGATCAAATCCCGGTCCTCGAAAGACCTGTTTGCCGAAGGGGTCGAAACCGTGAAGGGTATCATCGCCCAGGGTCAGGAGGAAGGCATCTTTGCCGCGGAGATCGATCCGGAAGCGGCATCCCTGATCGTCTACAACACCATCGTGCTGCTGCTGTCCCAGGATCTCACGATCTTTCAGCGGAAGAACAAACCACCCTACGCCGTGGATATCGATACTCTGCTGCGCATCCTGGGAACGGGGCTGGCCGTTCGCGATTGATCCGGCGCGACTATCGTTTCCATTCCATATACGTGTAGACCAGGGACCCGAAAAAAAACAGGACCGTGACCAGGGCGGACCAGAAAAGAAAGGAGCGCATGTACAGCCAGGTGATTGCCGCGCTCAGGAAGGGAACCGAAACGAGCAGGATCAGAAACAGGATTCGCAGCAGTCCGTACCACTCCCGATAACGGACAAAAAAGATCGTGATGAACAGCAGACCGCCCATACGCACGGCGGGAAGCAGGAACAAATGGTAAGGCTCGTAGTGGCCGTACCGGGCGACAACTTCCACCAGTGCGATCAACGTGTAGAATCCTGCACCGAAACACAGCAGCACGCGGTATGACTGACGGGCGTAGAGCAGAAAGTACATCACGACCAGAAAAAGCGCGGGAATCAGATGATCGGTGAAGAGGAACAGCAGGTAAAGGGGAAAACCGCGGTAGGAGAGAAACGCATACCTGCGCACCAGGAAGGTCACCACCAAACCGGCAATGGCGTAGAAAAAGCCCTTGATGAACTCCAGGACGAGCAATCCCCGCCTCAGGGTTGCGGTGCCTCCTGCCGGCTGCCTGTCATCCGCGAAGAGGAGAAACAGAGTGATGCAGGGTACGCCCAGGATCGCGAACAGACTCATGCGGATTACCCCCCTATCCCAGAACCGTTTCTTCGATCTTGCGAACCTGCGCCCGGTACAGGGAGTTGATGCCGACGCCGTAGTCGGCGATCAGTTGGATGATGTTCCGCGCGTGATCGGGTTGATCCTCTCCGTTGATGCGATCACCCGCGTCGCCCAGCCCGGGCATGATGTAGGCCTTGTTGTTCAGACTGGGGTCCATCCACAGGGTGTATATCTCCGAGCGTTCAATCGCACGCACGATCCGCAGAGACCCTTTCAGGACGGAGATCACGTTGAGAAAGATGATCGAACGGGGTTTGATTCCCTGATCGAGGAGGTATTTCACGATGGTTACCAGGCTGCCTCCCGTGGCATTCATCGGGTCGGCGAAGAACAGATCCTTGCCGTCGAGAAGTTCCAGATCGAAGTAGGAGCGTTCAAGATCCAGGATGTAGGCCATATTGTGCTCCTCTTTGGTGTCGTCCCGGCTTATACGGAACAGGGCAAAGGGAGTGACGTAGTCGTTGGACGAATATTCCTGGATTTCCTTGGACACGATCATCGACGGCAGCAGGGCGGCCCGCAGCATCACGCACATCACCGAATTCCCCACCTTCGCATCGATATCCGGGATCTTGTGCACGGCGTAGTTCTGCACCGGCTGGCTCACCGGCGTATCGACGAAAATATAATTTTTCTGCTCCGGGATCGAGCTGGAAAAGGTCAGGTTGAACAGCAGCTCGTAGGCCCGCTGGATGTAGTAGAGGAACTCCGGTGTCTCGGTGTGAATATCCCGCAGTTTGGCAATGAGACGCGAGGCTTCCCCGTGGCTCGAGCGGGGCGTTTCGAAGGAGTACACGTGGATATTCGGTTCTCTGCGGGCAATCTCCTGCATCTGTTTGCCCATCTCATTGTAAACCGCGATGAGCTTCGCTCTCGCCTCCTTCTTCTGCCCCGGGTCCGCGGCGCTGCCGAGCTTCGGAAACAGCTCCATCGCCTCGGCGAACTTTGCGTCCATGCGAGCGATCGTTTGCTTGTCCTGGTCCGTGAGATACCCGTCCAGATCGGAGGCCTGCAGCACGATATTTTTCATGACCCAACTTTACCGTTGCCCCCGTCGTTCGTCAAGAACTCGCTTTCCCTCGTTCTGCTCTTGATTCTCACACCCCCCCAGTGTTATTACAGGGTGCAGTCCGTCCACGAAGATTTCGGCCTTATACCAGAGAGCCAAAGCGACCAGTGAACAACCGAACGCAACCTGAACGAAGTCGATACGTATTTCGAGGAATCATCCAGGGGGTCGGATTCCGCCCCACGGTGTACCGCTGTGCAGTTTCTCTGGGCCTTGTCGGATTCGTGCGCAACGAGCGCTCCGAAGTGGTTGCCGAAATCCAGGGGCCTGCGGATGCGGTCGAAGCATTCCCCGCAGCTCTGAGGGAGATGCTTCCCCCGGCCGCGGTCCTGGAGCGGATGCAATCCGAGCAGATCCCGCCGCGGGAGGAGCAGTCCTTCCGCATCCTGGAGAGCAAAGCCACCACCTACAGTTTTCCCCCGATCCCTCCGGATCTGGCCATCTGCCCGGAGTGCAGAGCCGAGCTCTTCGACGAGGAGAACCGCCGGTACCTCTACCCGTTCATCACCTGCACCCAGTGCGGCCCCCGCTATTCGGTGGTCCAGGACACCCCGTTCGATCGGGACACGACGTCCATGATCGATTTCCCCCAGTGTCCCGACTGCCTGGCCGAATATACCGATCCGCTGGACCGGCGTTTCCACTCCCAGACCAACTCGTGCTGGTCCTGCGGGCCGACTCTGGAGCTTCGAGCCGCAGACGGTACTCCCGTGGAGGGAGATCCGGTTCTGGAGACCGTGACGGCGCTGGAGGCGGGGAAGATCGTTGCGGTCCAGGGAATCGGCGGCTTTCACCTGGCCGCGGATCCGCGCAGCGCCTCCGCCATGAAGCGCATCCGAAGGGACAAGGAACGGGAGCGCAAACCCTTCGCCCTGATGGTGGCGGACAGGGAGGAAACCGAGCGGCTCTGCCGCCTGCAGGAGGGGGACTGGGAGCGGTTGACGAGCACGGCCAGCCCCATCCTGATCGCCCCACTGGCGGAGGGTGCGCCGCCCCACCTTTCGGCGGTCTCGCAAACCGGTACGCTGGGCATCATGCTGCCCTACACTCCCCTCCACCTGCTGCTGTTTCACTATCCCGATGCACGGACCAGCTACCGGCACCTGGTCATGACTTCGGGCAACCTGAAGGACGAGCCCATCATCACCGAACCGCAGCAGGCTTTCGCCAAGCTGTCCGGCGTGGCGGACCTGTTTCTCTACCACGATCGGCGGATCCTGTTTCGCAGCGACGATTCGGTGGAACGGACCACCCGTTACGGCGAGCGCATATTCCTGCGCCGCTCCCGAGGATATGTACCGCGGCTGATCACCCTGAACGCGCCGCTGGAGGCCACGGTGCTGGCTGCGGGGGCGGATCTGAAGAACGCTCCCGCCCTTGGCAGGGGGTCGGATATCTACCTGGCTCCCTACATCGGGGACCTGGAGGAACCGCTCACGCTCAGGGATTTCGAGCTCCAGATCCGCAAGATCCTGTCCCTGTACGAGCTGCAGCCGGAGACTCTGGTCTACGACCTTCACCCGGGCTACCACTCCACCCGCTGGGCCCTGAAACAGGATATCGAGCGCAAGGTCGGGGTGCAGCACCACCATGCCCACCTGCTGGCGGTGATGGCCGAACACGGCCTGGAAGAGGTCATCGGGCTGTCCTTCGACGGCACCGGCTACGGCAGCGACGGAACGATCTGGGGAGGCGAGTTCCTGCACGCCCGGCGCGACGGGTTCCGGAGATTGGGACATTTCGATTCTTTCCAGCTTCCGGGAGGCGAGGCGGCGGTGCTTCACCCGCTGCGAATCGCCGTGGCCCTGCTTGCGGGCATCCTCGAGCCAGGCGAGCTTCGGCGGCTGTTCTGCCAGGGGTACAGGCTTGCGGAGAGTCAGCTCGACACCCTGGCGGAGATGGTCGCAAAGGGGGTCAATTCTCCCTCCACCTCGTCGCTGGGAAGGATCTTCGACGCCGCCGCCGCCCTGTTGGGACTGGTGGAACGGGTCAGCTACGAAGGGGAAGGCCCGATCCGTCTGGAGGGCCTTGCCCTGGGCGTCTACGACGGGAAGCCCCTCCCGAACGACACCAGGTGCTCGGACTGGGATATCACCCTGGTCAGGGAGCCGGGGGAGCCGTTCCGGTTCGACTGTCGTGCGCTTCTCCAATCCCTGGCCCGAAGCGGCGGCGTCCGGGGGAAGGGAGGAGGGCTTCCCCGCGATGATTCGCAGGTTCCCTCCCTTGCCCTGGAGTTCCACAAAGCAGTCGCCGCCGCCTCCCTGGAAGGCGCCAGGCTCATGCGGGAGCAGACAGGACTGTCCGGGATAGCCGTTTCCGGCGGCGTATTTCAGAACGTGCTGCTTTCCGAGCTGCTGCTGCCGGCTCTGAGGGCGGAAGGTTTTCAGGTGTACACGCACAGGGATATTCCGCCCGGGGATGGGGGAATCGCCGTGGGCCAGGTTTATTTTCTGCCGGAGAATGAATAAATTAGAGCTCTGGAGGAGACCATGTGTTTGGCTGTGCCGATGGAAATCACGAAGATCCTGGAAGACGGCAGGGCGCTGGTGAGACAGGACGAGCTGGAAACCGAGGTGGATGTCACCCTGATAGAGGAGGCGAAGGTCGGTGATTTCGTGATCATCCACGCCGGCTACGCGATAGATCTGCTCGACCTGCAGGAGGCGGAGGAGCGGCTGAAGCTGCTGCGAGCCATGGAGGAACCCGGGTGATCCTCCGGCCCTGCGCTGCGAGAAGGTAGATGTCCTCCACGCTGAGACAGACCCTCCAGGACCGCAGGCTGGCAAGGCCGCTGCTGGAGGACATCCGCAGAACCGCGGCCGAGCTCGGCAGGACCGTACGGATCATGGAGGTCTGCGGCACCCACACGGTTGCCATCCGCCGCTCCGGCGTTCATTCCCTGCTGCCGGAAAACGTGCTCCTGGTCTCCGGCCCGGGTTGCCCGGTCTGCGTCACCCCCACCGGCTACATAGACAACGCCCTCCGCCTGCTGGATACGACCGGAGCCTCGGTCGTATCCTTCGGAGACATGCTCAAGGTTCCCGGATCGAGAGGCGGAAACCTGGCCGGCGGCATGGGAAGCGGCCGGGTGCGGATCGTGTACTCGCCGAGCGAGCTCCTGGCCATCGCCGGGGAGCGAAAAGAGGCGGTGGTCTTCCTGGCCATCGGCTTCGAAACCACGATTCCCACGGTCGCGGCGGCCTATCTCCAGGCCCTGCGGAAGGGGTTGGACAACCTGTTTCTCTACACCGCTTTCAAGACTGTTCCCCCCGCCCTGCGTGCCCTGCTGGACAGCCCGGACAGAAATCTGGACGGCTTTCTGCTCCCCGGCCACGTCTCGGTGATCATCGGCGAACAGCCGTACCGCTTTCTGGAAGATCCGGGCGGTGTGCCGGGGGTGATCACGGGTTTCGAACCCCTCGACCTGCTGGAGGGAATATCGGCGGTTCTGAAGCAGATCCTGCGGGGTGAAAACCGGGTGGAAAACGCGTACCTGCGGGCGGTCCGGCCGCAGGGAAATCCGAAGGCCAGGGCCGTCATGGATCAGCTGCT